>SKKI01000281.1 GCA_007121565.1 Phycisphaerae bacterium | reverse complement strand
CTGAATCTGGCCCGCCGCGATGCCTTTGCCCTGATCGCCGCGGACCCGACCCTGAGCCGGGCCGACTGCGCCGCCATCCGCACCGAACTGATCGCCCGCTTCGGCGAATCGCTGGGCCTGGTCGATGTCGGGTAGCCCGGCCGGCGTGATTTTTAGACGTACTCCACCTTTCTTTAGATGATATATATGTTTTGGACGATGAGCTGCTCTGATCGGCTCAACGGCTCGGTCTGACCCGACGCGGTCGGCTGTCTGCCATGCTGGCAGGTTTCGGGGTGTGCTTAGGTGCGCAGTCGCTGTCAATTTCGCTGTTCAACGGGAACTGAAATAAACGTAACTTCATTGAAATAATTGATTTAAGTCGTCATACAGTACTTGGGAGAAAAAGTTGGCATATAATTTGCAAAGATGGCTTTGGTATCCGTCCTTTATCGTATCGGACGACATAAAAGACAATTGAGATCCTTATTTTGTATTGAAAGGAGAACAGAACGTATGAAGATTCGTCCCTTAGCTGACAAAGTGATTGTTCAGCGTGTTGAGGCCGAAGGCGTAACCGCCGGCGGTATTGTGCTTCCGGATTCGGCCAAGGAAAAGCCGCAGCGCGGCAAGATTATCGCCGTAGGCGAGGGCAAGATGCTCGATGACGGCAAGCGCGCCCCCGTATCGGTCAAGAAAGACCAGCAGGTCCTGTTTACCAGCTATGCCGGGACCGAGGTCAAAATCGACGGCAAAGAGTACCTGATTATGGATGAATCGGACATTATGGCGATCATTGAATAACGCATCGCCGCGTGTCCGGATTGAAATCTGATAACCGACTAATCACAGGAGATTGCAGAGTATGGCAGCAAAAAAAATAGCATACGATGTTGAAGCCCGCGCCGCGATTCGCGAGGGCATCCGCAAACTGGCCCGCGCGGTCAAAATTACGCTGGGCCCGTGCGGACGCAACGTCATTCTGGAAAAATCCTTCGGCTCCCCGACCGTGACCAAGGACGGCGTGACCGTGGCCAAAGAGATCGAACTGACCGACGCCTACGAAAACATGGGCGCCCAGATGGTCAAGGAAGTGGCCTCCAAGACCAGCAATGTCGCCGGCGACGGCACCACGACGGCGACGATTCTGGCCGAGGCGATTTTTGAGGAAGGGCTCAAGAACATCACTGCCGGGGCCAACGCGATGCAGGTCAAGCGCGGCATCGATATGGCCGTTCAGCGGCTGGTCGATGAACTGGCCAAGATGAGCATTCCCGTCGATTCCGGCAAGCAGATCGAACAGGTCGCCACCTGCTCGGCCAACCAGGACGCCGAGATCGGCAAGACGCTGGCCCAGGCGATGGACAAGGTCGGCAAAGACGGCGTGATGACCGTCGAGGAAGGCCAGTCGCTGGAGACGATTGTCGACCTGCTCGAAGGGATGCAGTTTGACAAGGGGTATCTCAGCCCGCACTTTATCAACAATCAGGAAGATCGCACCGTCGTGCTGGAAAAGCCTTACGTGCTGATTCACGAAAAGAAGATCAGCTCGGTCAAGTCGCTGGTGCCGCTGCTGGAGCAGGTGGCCAAGCAGGGACGCCCGCTGTTGATTATCGCCGAGGATGTGGAAGGCGAAGCGCTGGCGACACTGGTGGTCAACAAACTGCGCGGCGTACTGCAGGTCTGCGCGGTCAAGGCCCCGGGCTTTGGCGACCGCCGCAAAGCGATGATGCAGGATATCGCCGTGCTGACCGGCGGCCAGGCGATCTTTGAGGACCTGGGCATTCAGCTTGAAAATATTGAGCTCAATCAGCTCGGCCAGGCCAAGCGCATCACCATCGACAAAGACACCACCACCATCGTCGAAGGCGCCGGCTCAACCGACCAGATCAAGGGCCGCATTGAGCAGATCAAAAAGGAAATCGACCTTTCGACCAGTGAATACGACGTCGAGAAACTGCAGGAACGCCTGGCCAAGCTGGCCGGCGGCGTGGCGGTCATCAAGGTCGGCGCGGCCACCGAGGCCGAGATGAAGGAAAAGAAAGCCCGCGTCGAAGACGCCCTGCACGCCTGTCGGGCCGCGGTTGAAGAAGGCATTCTGCCCGGCGGCGGCGTGTCGATGCTCAAGTGCCTGGCGGCACTGGGCAAGGTCAAGGCCAAAGGCGACGAAAAGGTCGGCGTCGATATCGTGCGCCGCGCAGTGGTGGCGCCGATCAAGCAGATCGCCGTCAATGCCGGGCTGGACGGCTCGATCGTTGCCCAGAAGGTGATGGAGTCGACCGAGGCCAATTTCGGCTACGATGCCCTTCGCAAGGAATATGGCGATATGATTAAATTCGGCGTGATTGTGCCGACCAAGGTCGAGCGCACCGCCTTGCAGAACGGCGCCTCGATCGCCTCGCTGATGCTGACCACCGAAGCGGTTGTCAGTGAAATTCCCGAAAAGAAGGAAGCGCCCGCAATGCCGCCCGGCGGTGGCATGGGCGGTATGGGCGGTATGGGAGGCATGGGTGGTATGGGCGGCATGGGCGGCATGATGTAAGCCGCGCCGCTGTTGGCTGCGTTCACTACACCGGGCCTGACGTTTATCGTCGGGCCCGTTTTTTTTGCTCGCGTCGTTGGGCTACGTCGCGGCGTGCAATAAACAGAAGCGCTGAGCCCGGTCTGCCTTGTGCGGTTATGGCCCCGACACGGCACCGGGGATGGTAGACAGTTGCGTCTCGAGCCGACCGGTGTTGAGGTTGTAGTGGATATAGGGAACCCGAACGCCGTTGACCATACACGGGCGGTCTTCGGTGCCGGTGATGGTCAGCCAGCCGTCGGCCTGTGTGTCATACACCAGCCTGTAACCTTCGAAAATGTGCTCGCCCTGTTCCTCGAAGAAAATGCGTTCTTCGGCGGTCAGTGCGGCCAGTCGGCTGCGCCCGTCCGGGTCCTGGTCAATGGTCATCTCGACCCGCCCTGCCGCGGCGCGAATCATCCGTGTCGGTGTGCCGTCCTCCAAGGGGATATAGGCCAACTGCAACACATCGGCCGGGCTCTCGGCGGTGATGCGTCCTTCGTCGCCGCTCCAGACGATCCGGTCAAAGCCTTCGATTCGGGCAAAGCTCGGCCCGCCCAGATCGATGCCGTCGGGCGAATCGGTTGGGTCGGCCTGACTGTTGTCCACTTCGATTTGTCCGGGGCCGGTGGCGACCAGCCGGTCGTTTTGACGGTCATAGAGGATCTGCTCACAACTGAGCCGGACATGGGCAAGTGTGAGCGTCTCGTGTGTGCGTTTAGATTCGGCATACACATCGCCGTCGCGCAGGATAATGTGCCGGATGTCGGTTTGTCCGTCGCTGTCGCGTGCCAGCAAAACCTCCATGCGATCACAGCGAAAGGCGTCGGTCTGCTCATAAGCGGCAAACGACTGCGTCCGCTGACCGCTGACATTGCGGCTCAACACGATGGATTCGAGGTGCCCCTCGGCGTCGGCGACAAACTCCGCCTCGCCGTCGGCGGTGATCTGAACCGGCCAAAAGTCGGTCGCCGGATCGCTGCCAGTGCCGGCAGCCTGATAAAACACAAATCGCATCGGGCCGGTTGCACGCCCGCTGCCGGTTTGTAGATCGTAGGCGATGGACTGCCCTTCAAAACGTGACGGCGGCTGGGCCGTGTCTGTTTCGAGCATTTCGAGTGTCGCGGGGGCCAGTGTCTCAAAGTGCCTCGGCCGGGCGCTGCCGACGGCGTCGATGTCAAAGGCGATGAACGCCTCTTCGGTTCGCAGGCGGCCGTTTTGGGCGTCAAGCCGCACATCGCCGCGCAACTCGGCGCCGGCAAGCCGCTGATGGTCATCAAAGTGGAACACCGCCGTCTGCGCCGCGGCCGCTGCGGGCGCTGCGGCATCGAGGTCCTCAAATCGCACGGCCCCTTCCAATCGCGCCGTTGTCAGGACATTGTCCGGCCCAAAGGCCAGATGCGCCGACTCGGCGGAAGCATTCGATTGGCCCGGCGTCTGCAACTCGGCCGAGATGCCGCCGGTCAGGTGTACCGCGGCAAGCTGCGGGCTGTCCGATTGGCCCGGCG
>SKKI01000041.1 GCA_007121565.1 Phycisphaerae bacterium | reverse complement strand
TTTACATCGACCTGCTGACGGCTTTTTTCTTGACAGTCTGCGCGGGCTGCTGTTAGCTATCGCTTTGTTTGTCTGAAGAAGACATGTTTTGATATCTTATTTGTGGTGTTTCATTTATTATTCAGGGTGCGAGCAAAACTATGTCCAAAACAAATACGGATAAATCGCTTGTCATCGTCGAATCGCCTGCCAAGGCCAAGACGATCAATAAATATCTCGGTCGGGATTTTGAGGTCAAGGCCTCAATGGGGCACGTGCGCGACCTGCCGTCCAAGGGGCTTAATGTCGATATCGAAGACGGCTTCACGCCGAACTATGCAATATCGCCGGGTCGGAAACGGACGATTACGAGCTTGAAAGAGTCGGCCCGGCGCTGCAAAAACGTCTATCTGGCAACCGACCTGGACCGCGAGGGCGAGGCGATTGCCTGGCATCTGGCCGAGGCGCTCAAGCTCAAGGACGAAAACACCTTTCGTGTGGTCTTTAACGCCATTACCAAAAACGACATTCAAAAGGCCTTCGCCCGGCCCGGCAAGATCGACATGCACCGCGTGCTGGCCCAGCAGGCCCGCCGCGTCCTGGATCGCATCGTGGGCTATCAGATCAGCCCGCTGCTGTGGAAAAAGGTGACCCGGGGCCTCAGCGCCGGGCGCGTGCAGTCGGTCGCGGTCAAGATGATCGTGGACCGCGAACGCGAAATCCGGGCCTTCGACCCGAAAGAATACTGGCTGATGCCGGCGGTCTTTTCCACCGACGCCGATTCCGCGCTGGCCCAGGCATGGCAGGCATTCCTGGATGCCGGCGGTGAAAAAGGCCATACCGTCGCCAAGCAAAACCATTGGCTGGCCGAGCACAGCGCATTTCGGGCCGATTTGGTCAGTGTCAACGGCGCCAAATTCCACGTCGACAACGAATCGCAGGCGATGGACATTTACCGGCAGGTTCGCGCGTCGGCCTTCTCGGTCGCCGATATTGCCACCCGGCGAATGACCTCTCGTCCGGCGCCGCCGTTTATCACCTCGACGCTCCAGCAGGCCGGGGCCAATCGGCTGGGCTTTTCGGCCAAACGCACCATGTCGGTTGCCCAGCAGCTCTACGAAGGGATCGACCTGGGCTCGATGGGCGCGCTGGGGCTGATTACCTACATGCGTACCGACAGCACCTTTCTCTCACAGGACGCCCTGCAAAGCGGACGGCGGTTTATTGCCAGCCGCTACGGCCGGGACTATCTGCCCGACAAGCCCAACTACTATGCCTCGGGCAAAGGCGCCCAGGAAGCCCACGAGGCGGTGCGCCCCACCGATCCGGATCTTGTGCCGGATGAGATTCGACAGTTTCTGTCCGATGAACAATACAAGCTCTACGACCTGATCTGGCGCCGGTTTATCGCCTGCCAGATGGCCGCGGCCCAGTGGGATACGACGCGCGTGGACATCGAGGGCAAAGACAGCGCGTTTTCGTGCCGCTATCGCGCCACCGGGCGCACGCTTGTGTTTGACGGATTCACGCGGGTGTGGACGACCTCCACCGAAGAGCCGCGCCTGCCGGCGCTGGCGCAGGGCAATTCGCTCAATCCGGTCAACATCGCTGCCGAGCAGCACTTCACCAAGCCGCCGGCGCGCTACAACGAGGCCTCACTGGTCAAGGCCCTGGAAAAAGAGGGCATCGGGCGGCCGAGCACCTACGCGTCGATTATCTCGACGATTCAGGATCGCGGCTATGTGGAGAAAATTGACAAAAAGTTTCACGCCACCGATGTCGCCGAGATCGTCACCGACAAGCTCAATGAGTTTTTCCCCAACGTGATGGACCTGGCCTTTACGCGGCATATGGAAGACCAGCTCGACAAGATCGAAGAGCAGCACCTCGACTGGGTTAAGGTGCTCGATGAGTTTTACGGGCCGTTCAAGGGCAATCTCGAAAAGGCCGCCGAGGAAATGAAGCACGCCAAGGCCGAGACCCAACCGAGCGAGTACACCTGCCCGGACTGCGGCGCGCCGCTGGAGTATCGCTTCGGCAAAAACGGCAAGTTTTTAAGCTGCTCGACCTATCCGACGTGCAAATTCGCCAGCCCCTGTGACAAAGAAGGCAAGATGGTCGAGCAGGTCAACGAACTGACCGAGCACACGTGCCCCAACTGCGGCAAACCGATGGCACGCAAAAGCGGACGGTTCGGCCCGTTTCTGGGCTGCTCGGACTATCCTGCCTGCAAGACCATTCTCAAGATGGACAAAGAGGGCAATCCGCTTCCGCCCAAACCCCCGGCCGAGCCGACCGGCCTGAAGTGCCACAAATGCAAGACCGGCGAGCTGGTCATCCGCCAGAGCAAGCGCGGGCCGTTTATGGGCTGCAACAAATTTCCGCGCTGCCGCACCATTGTCAGTATGAAAAAAATTGACGAGCTCAAGGCCCTGGCCGCCGAGGGTAAATGGCCGCCGGCCACCGAAGAGCAGGCCAAAGACATTCTCGGCACCTCCGATACCGCCAAACGCAAAAAAGCGACCAAAAAAACGACAAAGAAAACAACAAAGAAAACAACCAAAAAGACCGCCAAATCCAGCAAGGCGTAGAATCGATATGGTAGATACAGGCCAGATGAAAAACGACCCGTTCGAAACGGTAGAGCCGATCGGCAAGCGCGTCCTGATCCGCAAAGACGAGGACAAAAAGCAGACCAAAGGCGGCATCCAACTGCCGGACAATATCGAGATTCCGACGATCACCGGGCGGATTGTCTCGGTCTCGGCCGAGGTGGAAATGTCCTCGGAGTTTCCGCTTGGCCAGTACGACAAGGTGCTGTTCAATCCCAAGGGGGCAATTCCGGTGGATTTTGAGGGGGACAACCGGCTGTTTGTCGTTGAAGTCGAAAACGTCGTCGCCGTGTTTCGCAAATAATAACGGTTCTTTAGTCAGAGGTACTGTCGGCCACCGCGTCGGCCAGGTAGCGAATCAGCTCCTCGGTCTCATTCCAGCCGATGCAGGCATCTGTCAGGGAGGTGCCGTACTTGGGCACGCCGGCGGCGCCGATGCTTTGGCGGCCTTCGTTGATGAAACTTTCGAGCATTACCCCCGCGATGCTGCGATTGCCCGAGCGGATCTGATCGGAAATATCAAACAGCGCCTCGCGCTGGCGTTTGTAATTTTTGTACGAATTGGCGTGGCTGCAATCAATCACCATCCCCGTCGGGATGTGCGCTTTTTTCAGCAGCACCTCGGCAAAGGCGACGTATTCGCTGCTGTAATTCGGGCCGTGGGTCCCGCCCCGCATCACCAGGTGCCCGTAGCGATTGCCCTTGGTTTCGGCAATGATGACTTGCCCGTTGTGGTCAATGCCCAGAAACGCGTGGGGGCTCTGGGCGGACTTGATCGCGTCCACCGAGACGCCGAGGTTGCCGTCAGTGGCGTTCTTAAAGCCAATGGGCATCGACAGCCCGCTGGCCATCTGCCGGTGGATCTGCGATTCGGTGGTGCGGGCGCCGATGGCGGCCCAACTGACCAGGTCCGCCAGGTACTGCGGCACGATGGGATCCAGAAACTCGGTCGCCGCGGGCAATCCCATTTGAGCCACTTGCATCAGCAGCTTGCGACTCAGGGTCAGGCCGGTCTCGATGTCGTAGGATCCGTCCAAATGCGGATCGTAGAGCATGCCCTTCCAGCCCAGCGTGGTTCGCGGTTTTTCGAAATAGGCGCGCATCACAATCACCACCTGCTCATTCAGGTCCTCCTGAAGCTGTCGCAGGCGCCGGGCATACTCCAGCGTCGCATCCTCGTCGTGCAGGCTGCACGGCCCGGTAATGACCATCCGCCGCCGGTCGCGGCCGGCCAGTATCTCTTCAACCTGACGGCGTGAGCAGGCCACCAGATGCGCCGTTTCTTGCGTCTCGGGAAACATCTGCTTGATCCGGTCGGGCGTGACCAGCGGCTTAAACTGCCGTATGTTCAGATTATCAATACGTTCCATGGCTTTGGCGCTATCAATGTATTGCGGCTCGACAGGTCTATTCGTCTTTGTCCTGTGTGGGCGCGTCACCGGACCGCTCATCGTCGCCGGTGTCGAGGTCC
>SKKI01000294.1 GCA_007121565.1 Phycisphaerae bacterium | reverse complement strand
TTGCTGCCAATATACCCCGCCCCGCCGCATACCAATACACGCATAAAACGCTGCCTTTAATTGATTATCTAAAGTCTATACCAGTCTTGTATGTCGCCTTTTTTGCCTCAGGTCATGTATCCGTCAGATTATATCCTGTTTGCCACGCCGCTTCAAGAGGCTTATCAGAAGTCAGAGGACAGAAAATATGAGTGCGCTTAGCAAAGCTGATATGAACCATCTGGATAACCCCGCACGAATTTCTTGAAACATTTTTCCTGAACCGAAGGTTGCTGGTTCGAGTCACGCCGGGCGTGTTGGGCCGTCAGGTCAGTTCTACTGACCAGTAGGCGTGGTCGAGAAATTGCTTCCAGCTCCGGTAGCGATCGGTGGTCAGATGGGCGCTGATCACGGGGTTGCGTCGGGGTTTTTCGGGTTTATGGATCAGTTTCATCCCCGCCTGGCCGGGCGTGCGGCCACCCTTTTGGACATTGCAGGCCGTACACGCACAGACAATATTTGTCCATGTGCTTTTTCCGCCCAGCGTGCGCGGCACAACGTGATCCAACGACAGCTCGGAGGTGGGGTGTTTTCGTCCGCAGTACTGGCAGCGGTTGCTGTCGCGCGCGAAGATGTTGCGCCGGTTGAACTTGACAGACTGACACGGCAGCCGATCGTAAAACAGCAGACGAATGACCCGCGGCACGGCGATATCGAAATGCACGGTCGAGATCCAGTCGTACTTGTGCGCATCGAAGCACTGTTGGGCTGCGCTGACCTGCTGCCAGGAGTGAAAGTCATAGTTGGCATACGTCCCCTTCTCGCAATCCACCACTTCGGCCAGCTCACGGCACAGCAGCGAAAAGGCCCGACGCGCACAGATGATGCGCACGGCCATATAATGCTTGTTCAGCACCAGCACGCGGCTTTGCAAACCTGTTTGCAGCAGTGTGCTTTGCATCCATCTCTCTCAATCAATTGATATCAAACGGCTCTCGCGCTTGCCGGCATCGCCGAGCCGCCGGCAAGAAAAATGTGGGCACGACCCGCTGAGCAATACTCTATTTGATGCGACACACGCTTGACCGCCTCAACCTTCAGGCAGATTTAAGCTGTTTTGGGTGCTCAGGTTTTGTGCTCTGGGCCCTTTTTCCCCCTGAACAATCTCAAAGGTAACAAGCTGCCCCTCGGTAAGCGTTCGCAGGGACGGGTCGGAAAAACTGGTGTAATGCACAAAGATGTCGCCGCCGTTTTCCTCGGCTATAAAGCCGTATCCTTTTTTCTTATCGTACCACTTGACTTTGCCTTCGCTCATAACATTATAACCTTCGCCAATCGCAACCTGGTTCAGTATCTCAAGCACTGCAGCTTGGACATTTTTCACAGTCCGCTGTCCCGATGGTTCACTGGGCCGACAAATCCAGCCGTTACGCCTGCTCGACAACCGGCGTCGGTTCGGACAGCTTTTCTTTCATTAACCGGCCCATTTTGAATTTCACGCTGCGTTTGGGGGGCACTTTGACCCGCTCCAGTGTTTTGGGATTCTGCGCGACCCGCGCAGTGCGATTTCGGGTTTCAAAGACCCCGAAATCACGAAATTCAAGCCGATTGTCCGACGCCAGTTCAGTAACAATCTCATCCAGAAAAGATTGGACAATCCGCTTGACGACGACTCGTTTTGCCTGTGTGGAGTCGGCAATGCGATCGATAAGTTCTTTCTTTGTGACGGTTGCCATCGCTTACCCTCTTGCGCTAATCAACAATTCCGATTAAGTTTTGACCCAAAAACAACCATTGACAGAGCCACATGCCGTGCCCTGCAACCACAAATCACTATACATAAAAGACTTCTAAACAGCAAGCTTTTTTTGAAATATTTTAAGGCAATTGCTAAAAAAAATTATTTTTCAATATCAGGCAAAACAGGAGCCTTATAGTAGATTTCAAAAGTAATGCTTGACCCTGTAGGATTCAGACGGCATAATAAAAGTTTTTATGACTTTTGGACACATTTTTACATATGAAACCGGACCCAGATACACAGATAAGCAGCGGCAGCAGCCGGGTGGACAGCGTTTATCATACGCTTGAATGGCTGATTACGGCCTTTGCCGGGACGCTGGTCTTTATTTTTTTCGTGATGCAGGTCTATCGCATTCCCACCGGAAGCATGGCCGAGACGCTGCGCGGCAACCATTTTCGTCTGCGCTGCCAGCAGTGCGGCTATCGTTTCGACTATGATTTTCGTCAGGATGTCTATCGCGTGCCTGAAAATGTCACGCCGCGTGAGAAGCTGCCGCTTCTGCCGAGGCCGCCGCGCTGTCCAAGCTGCAATTTTCATGAGCCCCGCCTCCACGGCTCTGCCGCTCGGCCGGTGATCCATCGCAACGGCCGGGCCCTGCCCGGCACACTGCACACCGTCTATAAAGGCGATCAAATCTTTGTGCTGAAGAGCATTTACCAGTTTTTCGAGCCAAAACGCTGGGATGTGATGGTGTTCAAAAATCCCGTTGAGCCCAAAATCAATTATATCAAGCGTCTGATTGCAGGCCCCGGCGAGACGGTCCAGCTTATCGACGGCAACGTTTTCATTGACGGCAAGATCGCGCGAAAGCCTCCTGCCGTGCAGGACGAATTGTGGGTGCCGATTTATGACAATGATTTCCAGCCCGCCCGACCGGCTGAGCGGGGATTTAACGGCGACCGCTGGCGTCAGCCGTTTGACAATCGTCCCGGCAGCAGATGGGATTTTAACGCCAACGGGCCGTCGGTTTTTGCCCTGAGCCAAACTGATGCTGCTGTGCACAGGGCACGCTTTGATCCGCAGGCCGGCGACCATTTCCGTGCGACCAGCGCGTATACCGACCCGGCCCAGTATCAGCACATGCCGACTTGCAGCGACCTGATGATGCGTTTTTATGCCGAAATTGAACCCGATTCCGCCGTCGGCGTACATTTGAGTAAGTACGGCGTCGGCTATGAAGGCTGGGTGTATGCGGATGGGCGGATGGAAATTGTCCGCATCGGCACCGGCAACAGCCCGGAGGTACTTGTCGAGACGCAAACGGATGTCGCTGATGCGCCCACATGGTTTCGTTTTTTCAACAGTGACCATCTGTTGCAATTGGAGTTCGGTACGGCACATGTTCAGTATGACCTGGGACGCGCCGCGGGCGCCCCCGGCACCGACCGCGACATGATGCCGCAGGTGGAATTGGCCGCACGCGGGTCGGTTCGGCTTGGGCATATCGGTCTGTACCGGGATATCTACTACATCTCCCATAACGTGCTGCGAGCGACCGAAGAGGAGCCGTTTACGCTCAAAGACGATGAGTTTTTTGTATGCGGCGACAACAGTCCCTACAGCCTGGACTCGCGCTTGTGGGATCGGCCCGGTATCGGCAATGAAGGCATCGAATACCGCGCCGGGGTTGTTCCGCGGGAGTACCTGATCGGCAAGGCGGTGTTTGTCCACTGGCCGGGCGGCTGGCGAGTCCGCCAGGAGCCGCTTCGATGGATTCCCAATCCAGACGCCATGAAATGGATTTACGGCGGTCATTAACACCAAGAACAGCAAGAACTTAAGCAATGCAGCAGAATACACCTTACAGCGAAAACGAACCCACGCGCCTGTCCGGCAGTTTTGAGCGACGCCATCATACCTCGGTCGAAGGGGTCGTCACGCTGCTGGACTGGCTGCTGGTTGCGTTCATATTGGCGCTGGTCTTTCAGGCGTTTGCCATTCAGGCATTTCAGATTCCCACCGGCAGCATGGCCGAGACGCTGCGCGGCGATCATTACCGCATGCGCTGCATCCGATGCGGTCACGCCTTCGATACAGGCTCGGATTCCATGTCACTGGATCTGCCGCAGTGCCCCAATTGCGGAATGCTTCAGCCCGCCGACACCATCGGCCCCCTGGTCAACGGCGACCGGATTTTTGTACTCAAATCGATCTACCAGTTCTTTGAGCCCCAGCGGTGGGATGTTGTCGTGTTTAAAAATCCCGTCGATCCGTCAATCAACTATATCAAGCGCCTGGTCGCTCTGCCCGGCGAAAGCATCCAGCTCATCGACGGCGATATTTA
>SKKI01000209.1 GCA_007121565.1 Phycisphaerae bacterium | reverse complement strand
GCTGCAGCTTGAGCGATTGCGGCAGCGGGTGGCCAACGCCCTGCACACGCCGCTGTATCAAAGGCGGCTGATGCGGGCCGGAATCAGTGTGCCCGAGGACATCGGCTCGCTGGACGATCTGCAGAAAATCCCCTTCACGACCAAAGACGACCTGCGGCAGAGCTACCCCAAGGGACTGCTGGCGGTGGATATGAAGCAGGTCGTGCGGATGCATTCGTCCAGCGGCACCACGGGCATTCCGACGGTGATTTTTTATACGCAGGGCGATCTGGACCGCTGGACGGAACTGCTGGCGCGGGGGATCGTCGCCAGCGGGGCCACGGCGGCGGATGTGTTTCAGAATATGATGAGCTACGGGCTGTTTACCGGCGGGCTGGGACTGCACTACGGCGCCGAGCGGGTCGGGCTGACGGTGATCCCGGTCGGCGGGGGCAACACCCAGCGGCAGCTTCAGATTATGAAAGATTTTCAGACAACCAGCCTGCACATCACGCCCAGCTACCTGCTGCATATTCACGGGCGGATGGCCGAGCTGGGCATTAAGCGCGACGCCCTTGCGCTCAAACGCGCGTATATGGGCGCCGAACCGCATTCGGAGCCGACGCGGCAGAAACTGCAGGAGCTGTACGGTATCGATATCTTCAACTGCTACGGCCTCAGCGAGATGAACGGGCCCGGCGTGGCCTTTGAGTGCCACTGCAAGGCCGATCCGCACGTGTGGGAGGATGCGTACATCGTCGAGGTGGTCGATCCGGCCACGGGCGATCCCCTGCCGGACGGCGAGCTGGGCGAGGTAATCTTTACCAATCTCATCCGCGAGGCGCTGCCGCTGCTGCGCTACCGCACGCGCGACCTGGCGTTTATCCATCCCGAGCCGTGCCCCTGCGGGCGCACGCACCGGCGACTGTCGCGCATTCAGGGCCGCACCGACGATATGCTGATTATCAACGGGGTTAATGTCTTCCCGTCGCAGATCGAGGAGGTGCTGATGAGCATCCCCGAGGTCGGCACCAACTATATGATTCATCTGGCCTCGCGCAACGGGCTGGATCGGCTGACGGTGCAGGTCGAGCTGTACCAGAAGCTCTTTACCGGCGACCTGTCGCAGCTTGACCGGCTCAAGGGCACCATCAAAGACCGCCTGCGCGCCTCGATTACCATCAACGCCCACATCGAACTGCACGAACCGGGCGCCCTGCCGGTCTTCGAAGGCAAAGCCAAACGCGTCATCGACCAGCGCGAGAAATTGTAATAACAGGTTTACAGCGTCTTTCACTGTATTCCGGAAGATCAAATATAAAAAGAGTAAAGAGCCGAAGGCTCAAAAGTCATTTAGCCGGATGCGTAAGCTTCCGGTATGAGAGGAAACAATACTCTATTTTCTTTTATAGCAGCTTAGCCCCGAAGGGGCGATAGTGAAGAAAGTCCGATGTCGTTTACCAATTTGAATTATCATATTGTTTTTTCGACAAAGAACCACCGTCCTTATCTGGATGAGTCGGAAATGAAGCGATTGTTTGAATACATCGGCGGCATCGTCAATAATATGAAAGCAACGGTTTTATTGGTTGGAGGCGTGTCCGACCATGTTCATTTAGCGGTACGATTGCATCCCGAACTTTCAATTGTAGAGTTTGTCAGAACAGTAAAGGCCAATGCATCCCGCTGGGTGCACGACACGTTTACTGAACAAGGGGATTTTGCCTGGCAGGAAGGTTATTCGGCGTTTTCTGTGTCGCAGTCAGTTGTCGGCAAAGTGATTGAGTATATCCGTGGGCAGCGGGAACATCACAGCAAATTGACATTTAAGGAAGAATTGATAGTGTTGTTGGAAAAGAATCAGATACCATACGATGAACGGTATTTGTGAGGCTTTCTTTCGCCCCTTCGGGGCTTTGGGTTGTTTTACCCTATTACCGGAGGCTTACGCCTCCGGCTAAGTAACTTTCGAGCCTTCGGCTCTGAATAACGAATTGATTTTGGAAAACCATCCGGATTAACGGGTTCAGGAGAGCAGTTATGGCTAAGCAATTGACGATATTTATGGAAAATCGGCCCGGGCGGGTCAATTCAGTGTGTGGCATTCTTCAGGAGCAGGGGCTCAATATCTGGGCGTTTACGATTCAGGACCGGGGCGATTTCGGGTTGATGAAGCTGATTGTCGACAAGCCCGACAAGGCGCAGTTGGCCCTGGTCGATCGGGGCTTGGCCTGTGCGGTCAAGGAGGTGCTGGCGATCACCGCGCCGGACAAGCCGGGCAACCTGGACCGGCTGACCTCGGCCCTGCTGCAAAAGAACGTCAACATCAAGGATACGTACGGATTTGTCTCGCCGACCGACCGGCAGGGACTGTGTTTTCTGGAATTTGAGAATCCCGACGCGGTGGATATCGCCGAACTGGTTGGCGCGTTTGACTTTCGTGTGCTCAGCAACGAAGAACTCTACGAGTTGTAAATTAAGAATTAAGAATTTAAAATTAAGAATTATAAAGATGGACATACTACCGGCCATAGATTTGATAGACGGCCAATGTGTGCGGCTCTTGCAGGGTCAGTACGACAAACAGATTACCTATGGGGACGATCCGGTTGCCCAGGCCGATGCGTTTGTCGCCGCCGGGGCAACGTGGCTGCATATCGTCGACCTGGACGGGGCCAAAGCGGGCCGGCCGATCAATACAAAGGCGATTACGGCTATTGCACAACAGTTTCCGGATTTGAATATCGAGCTGGGCGGGGGCATCCGGGACGAGAACGCGATTGCCGAGATGCTGGCCGCCGGGGTCAGTCGGCTGATCCTGGGCAGCAGTGCCGTCAAGCAGTTTGACTGGTTTTGCCGGATGGCACAAAAATATCCCCGTCGGCTGGTGCTCGGGCTCGATGCGCGGGGCGCGACCCTGGCGACCGAGGGCTGGCTCGATCAGGGCGGCCAGGATATCCTGACCTTTGCCCGGCAGGCGGCGGATGTACCCATCGCGGCGATTGTTTATACCGATATCAGCAAGGACGGGATGCTGGCCGGGCCGAACCTGGAGCGCACCGCCCGGCTGGTCAGTGCGGTGGATGTGCCGATTGTCGCCGCCGGCGGCGTGACCACCGCCGAAGATGTCAAACACCTTAAATCCATCGGCACAGCCGGGGCGATTATCGGACGAGCGTTGTATGAAGGCTCAATTACGCTGGCCGAGGCTCTGGCTGCGGCTCAATAAACGCAAAAAATCGGGCGGAAAATGTTGACAGGGCTGGATTTTGCGTTTACTGTTCACCGGAATCGCACAACACGACCGAGACAGCTTAGCCGTTGATTTGAGTTGCTGTGCGAATTCGGCACAATTTTTAAAATACTTGCCGGATAACGCTTGCATTTGAACAATAAACTTGTAGAATCCTTCTTAACTTGCAACGTAGATTCATTAGATGTGATTTTTGTAGCAACAAAAAAGAGCGTCAACCTCTTGTAGGGAAGCCCGATCAGGGCTTTTCGGATATTAAATGCTATGGAACTGATCAAACAGATTAAAGACGCGGAAAACCAGGCCAAAGAGATCGTCGAACAGGCTCGCAAAGAGGCCGTCGCGACGGTCGATGAGGCGCGGCGTGAGTATGACCGGCAGCTCCGGGAGGCGCAGAAAGACCGTGAGCAGGCGATTCAGGACGCCGTTGAGCAGGCGGCCCAGCAGGCCCAGGGCGAGGTCGAGCAGCTTTTGGAGCAAGGCCGCCAAGACGTTGAGGCGATACAGAAAGCCGCTCACGGCAAAATGGATACCTGCGTCGAGAAAATCGTTGCCGGTCTTGAGCAGGATTGACCCCGAGAGCGGCGACGGTTTGCCGCTTTGAGGCACCGCGACTGGCTGACGGCGCCGGACTGAACCGATAGGATATCGACAATAACGGGATAATTATGGCAATTGCCCCCATGAAAAAAGTGATGATCGTGACCCACCGCAGCGAGTCTGAGGCGCTGCTGGAGGCGCTGCAGCAGGCCGGGACCGTACAGGTGCTGGATGCGGAGCGGGCGATGGTCACGAAGGAATGGCCGGAGCTGCAAAGCGAGTTCAAACGGCCGCGCGAGCT
>SKKI01000271.1 GCA_007121565.1 Phycisphaerae bacterium | reverse complement strand
TGAGAAATCCGGCCACGGTCATCTCGTTGTAGGCCGGGGCATTCTCGGCCAGGTAGCCCAGCGAGGTCCGTACACCGATCGGATCGGTCCGAATGTCATGGCCGCAGACCGTTGCCGAGCCGCTGTCGGGCTTGAGAAAACAGGCCAGCATCTTCATCGCCGTGCTTTTGCCGGCGCCGTTGGGGCCCAGAAAGCCCACCACATCGCCCTTCTCGGCCGCGAAGGAGATATCATCGACAGCGATGATCGGGCCGAAGCTGCGGCGCAACTGATGTACTTCAATCACGACAAACTCCTAATGAAAAACAGACTCTTGATGACACCTTAAAGCCTCAAATTGTTGATTTTTTTACGGCCTTAAGGGCTTTTTTGTTCGTCTGTTTTAGTCACTTTACCCGCGATGTCAAGCCCTGATCCCTAAAAACACAAAACCGGCCTACAACAGCCGCCTGGGTGCCTGCTCAGCAAAAAAGGCCGACGCCCTGTTTCGGACGCCGGCCTTGAGGAGACTGGGCTCAGGTGCAATTACCTGATTTATGGCAGATTGGGGTTGGTAATCGCCTTTCTGGGCGACTCCAAGCCGACATTCTGGTTCGGCGACCGATCTCTATACTGCACCGTCCAGAACCGCGTCATATTTTTACTGCCGACGCGCTGCCAGAACTGGTGCGGTACTTGTGGTTCGCCGTTGGGGAAATTCCCTTCGACATTATCGACATTCCGCCAGCCGCTGTCATATTCGAGGGCGCCTGTGGCGGAAAGGTAGCCGCGGAAACGATACTCAACACCGCTTTCATCCTCGGCCAGAACCGCTGTCATCGCATGGTACCAGAGACCGCCTGTCTGCGTCTGGAACGGCGAGGCGGCAAGGAACTCGGCCGGATTGGGCATCGGCGGCTCAAGATCAACTTCCGTGACCAGGACGGCGGCGATTTCGGACGCGGCGCCTGCGCCCAACGGCCCAAACGGGGTGTTGAACCGCATCCGGAACCGGTAAAAGTAGGTCTGACCCAGCACCAAGCCGTCGTTGGTATAGATCGGCTGGGTTTGCCAGCCGCTGGAGGCGCCGCCCTGAATCGGGCTTGTACCGGCGGGAATAAAGTACTCAAAGTTATATTCCACCCAGACACCCGAAGGCAGTGCCGGCCCGTCATAAGGCTGGGCTTCCATCCGGACCGCCGTGCTGGAAATAACGTAAGGCGGCTCGAGCCACTCGGCCGGGTCCGGCGTGGGCCGGGTGTTCTCGCCCGGCGTGACAGTGACCTCTCGGGACCAATCTGTCTCATTGTGACTTCCGTCGTAACGCTCTCCGTCACGGGCCCGCACCCTAAAGGTACGCGCATCGCCGGGCTGCAGACCGCTGACGACATAAAAGTCCTCGCTGATCCAGCCACTGCTGAAGGCCTGGTCTTCCATGCACTCGAAGTAATACTGCACATACTCATCCGGCCACCAGGCATCGCTGGTTTGGGTGATCATCATATCAATGGTCGTAAATGTCCCCGGCACGGCATTCGGCTCAATGGCCCAGCGCGACGGGCTCGGGAACGGCGGATCGGTATCTTCTTCCAGCCAGCAGCCGACAAAGATCAGCAGATCATCGGCATCCACCCGACTGTCGAAGTTCAGATCGGCGCCGGAACACCATTGATTATCCTCGCCGCATTCGTCATACAGCCAGGCCGATGCGAAATGGGCAAAATCAGCCAGGTTAATCAATCCATCCAGTTCCAAATCGACGAAGCTGCACGGCGCTTTGAACACAAGCCGGTAGTGATAGCCCTGGTCCACCTTGCCGCGATCGCGCCCACCGAAGATGCTGGTGGTAAAGTTCGACAGCCCGACCTCAGCAGCCGTCCGGCTGCCGGCATCGATCGATGGACTGGCCTGGTTAAGGTAATAGTGGAACTGAACTTCCTCTTCATTAACAAGTGTCGGCGCCTCGAACAGGGGATTTTCTCCGAACATCCCGCCCGCATAGACGATACCGTCAATTTCGACTTCGGGATTGACGATGCAGCCCTGGCCGCGGAAGACGGCCGCGGCGCTGCCGAAGTTCTGAACATTCGAATAGGCGATATTCAGCGTCGAGGGCCGCGGGTCATAGACAAACCCGGTACCGACGGTAATCTGGGCGCCTTCGGCGGCCTCGTTGCCCCAGAAGATGCTGTCGATCACATCGACCACACTGTTATAGGCCAGGTACAACCCGCCGCCGGAGCTTAAGAAGTCCTCGCCAAAGCCCGTGACCTGGTTATCGGCAAATGTACAGTTGGCAAACATGGCGCGGGTTTCCCAGGTGACCGATGCGCCGCCGCCGTCGCGTGCGGCGGTGTTGTGAACAAACAGGTTGTTAAAGACATTGACCGGATTTGCAAACGTCCCGGCCAGCATCAGGCCGCCGCCGGAGATCTCGGCCTCGTTGCCCATGAAGACCGAATGCCGGATATCCAGGTCCAGATCGGCCGCAAACAGACCGCCACCCTGGCCAACCGGGCCAATCGTGGCGATCATCGGCAGCTCAACGTCGTCATCATCGTCATCGTCATCATCCGGCGGGGTGATTTCCAGTGTCGGCCGTTTGGCGCGGCTGCCCTGAATGACCGTATCGGTAATCTGCGCCGAACCCTTTTCGAGATAAAACGCCCCGCCGATGTAGGCCTCGTTGTTCAGGGCATTGCTGTCGGCGATCGTCATGTCCGCCTCAAATCCGTAGATTGCCCCGCCGACGGTGGCACGGTTGCGCTGAAGATCGGTATTGATAAACTCAACCGTGGTGCCGAACTCATAGGCCACCGCCCCGCCGAAGCTGACTTCATAGTGCAGCGGCTCGTCCACCAGGGACCGGTCGGCCAGGTTGTTGTCAAAGACGGAGTCTTCAAAGATCAGACGCGAATCATAGGCCGCATACACTGCCCCGCCGGCGTTGGGAATGTTCAACTGGCGATCCGGCGTCGGATATCGACCGCGGCCGGACAGGCCGCCGATACCGGACAGGCCGCCCTGGGTCTGGTTGCTCTCAAACGTGCAGCCGATAAACCGCGCCTCGGAATCATAGCCGACATAGACCGCCCCGCCGTAACCGCTGTACTTCCAGGGCTCTTCGTACTCATCGGTCGGAACATCCGCTGCGAAGAACGCATCCCAGCTATCCCACCGGTCCCAGTTGAACCAGTCGGCCCACAGCTCAAAGTCATACTTGCCAAACATCTGAAGAACAGGACCGAAATCAAGAACGAAGCCAAGGCGACCATAACGATCATAAAAGGTATACTTGTCGCCTTCCTCCCAGCCGGCCCAGCGTTGCCAGATACTGAGCGGGTCATCCTCAATGGACTCGGGGAACATAAAGGCCCCGCCCCGTCCGCCGGGATATTCGACGTCATCCAGCATGATACCGTCGCCGCCGTTGCCGGCAATACCGCCAATGGCCAGGTTGCCGGTAAAGGTACAGTTCTCAAACACGGGACTGCTGCTGAAGCCGACATACACCGCGCCGCCGTAGGCACGCCCCGGCCAGCCGCCGTTGCCGCCTGCCGGATGGTTATCGCAGCCGCCGATGCCGTCACCGCCGTCGCCGGCCTGAACCTGGTTGTCCTCAAATATACAGTTGATAAACTGCGGCGCGCTTTCGATGACACTGACCGCACCGCCGAAGATACTGGCGCCGTTTGGTCCATCCAACGCGCCGGGACATTCTTGATCTTTATCGAATGTCCGGCCGGTTCGCCTGTTTTCGCTGAAAATCACATTTCGTATGATGGGGCTGCTGTTGATGAGACTCATGCCGCCCAGAGGACTCAACGTCGTATAGGCATTGCGAATGGTAATGCCCTCAATGACGGTTTCATCGGTTACATTACGCAAGTCGAATGAGTATTGCTCAAAGACCGTATTGCGCACGATCTCTTCGTCGTCGGGATTCATACCCGAGATACGCAGCGCTTTGCCATCCAGATTAATGGTCCTGAGCGAACCGATGAACATATTATCCTGATCTACTGCCACCGGCGGCTTATACGTGCCGGGGTGAATCAGGATGTTATCGCCGTGCTGGGCCGCGTCGATGGCACT
>SKKI01000199.1 GCA_007121565.1 Phycisphaerae bacterium | reverse complement strand
CCGATAGCTGGGTGGTAAACAGAATGATTTCGCTGCGGCCAACACGCGCATTCGAAACAGCCGCCCGGGGCGCAGCAGCGGCTTGCCCGCCGACAGGGGCCGGCGCCTGACCGGCGGCGGAACCGAATTTTTCAAGGGTCGAGGGACTCATGCAAGGTCCTCGCTGACGTTGGCGACGCGGAGAATCTCGTCAATCGTGGTAATCCCGGCGGCGACTTTTTCCAGGCCGTCCAGATGCAGCGGCACCATCCCGTTGGCCACCGCCGCGGCCCGCAGCGTCTTGAGCGGTACCGATTGGGTGATCATATCGAGCACCTTCTCGTCCGGCATAAACAACTCGTGAATGGCGATCCGTCCACTGTAGCCGGTGTTGCGGCATTTTTTGCAGCCGATGCCGCGGAAGAAGGTCGGCTTTTGTCCCATCCATTTTTCAACCAGTTTGCCGATGGCGTGTGAAGGCTCGTATTCATCTTTGCAGTTCGGGCAGATTTTGCGAACCAGCCGCTGGCTCAGCGCGGCAACCAGCGAGGCGCTGACCAGGTACGGCGCAACGCCCAGATCGATCAGGCGCGTGATGGCGCCGGGCGCGTCGTTGGTGTGCAGCGTCGAGAGCACCAGATGGCCGGTCAGCGCCGCCTGGACGGCGATGTTGGCCGTTTCGCGGTCGCGGATCTCGCCGACCATGATGACGTCCGGATCCTGTCGCAGCAGACTGCGCAGCGCATTGGCGAAGTTAAAGCCGGCCCCTTCGTGCACCTCAAACTGGTTGATGCCGTGAATGTTGCATTCGACAGGATCCTCGACGGTGCAGATATTGACCTGTTCGTTGTTGAGTTCGTTCAGGCCGGCATAGAGGGTGGTGTTTTTTCCCGAGCCGGTCGGGCCGGTGACCAGGACAATGCCGTTGGGATGGCTGATGACCTTCTTGAAAAGCGTCAGGTTGTTATAGCCAAAGCCCAGAGCCTCGAGGTTGGTCAGCATCTTGCGAAAATCGATGACACGAATGACCACTTTTTCGCCGTAGGTGCCGGGCATCACCGAGACGCGCAGGTCAATGGGGCGCGACTGCACGAGAACATGGATGCTGCCGTCCTGCGGCAGGCGGCGCTGGGCGATGTCCAAGTCGGCCATGATCTTGATGCGCGAGACAATCGCGGCATACATCTGCCAGGGCGGACGCATTTTTTCATACAGGCGCCCGTCCACGCGGTAGCGCACGCGCAGCACCTTTTCGTCCGGCTCGATGTGGATGTCGCTGGCGTTTTCGTGAACGGCGCTGTAGATGATATAGTTGACCAGCTTGACCACGGGCGACTGGCCGGCGACTTCTTCCAGATCGGTGATGTCCTCCGGCAGATTTTCGATCATCGCAAAATCTGCCAGCGCCGCGTCGTCAATGATCTCGTCGATAACAAAGACATTGGCCGCGGGCAGATAGGTCTGCAGCGTGGCGCGGATGTCTTTGGCCGTCGCGCAGACCATCTGCACGCGGCAGTCGGTCAGCCGGCGGATTTCGTCCATCACAAACACATTGGCCGGTTCGCTGACCGCGACGGTGAGCGTCTCGAAGACCTTGAACATCGGCAGGACGATGTGCTCTTCGAGAAATTCGCGCGGCAGCAGCTCCACCGCCTCCGGGTCGCACAGGCGCGGCGTGATCGGAGCATAGGGCAGGCCGTAGGCCTCGGCCAGCGCCGCGGCGATCTGGTTTTCGCTGCAATAGGCCAGCTCAACCAGCAACTCGCCCAGCAGGCGGTTGTGGCCCTGGGCGGACTGCTGTTTCAGCGCAGTGTCGATCTGCTCCTGGGTGACCACACCGCGATTGAGCAGGACCTGCCCGAGCGGCAGTTTAGTTTGTACGGACGATTGTGTCATGTATACTCATATCAATCGATAACGGGCTAACGCCCATCCTATACGAAGCTCTTGACGGCTTCGGTCAGTTCGCTGTATGTATCAAACTGCGGCAGCAGCCGCGTGACTTCAAGAATTTTTTCACAGGTTTCGTCCAGCCCGGCCAGTTTGAGCTGGCGCAGGCGCTCGCGGCACTGCTCGTTCAGGTCGAGCAACTGCTCCAGCGCCCGGCTGTCCAACTGCACGACCTTGCTCATATCCAGCACAATGCCCGATATCTGCGCGGCAAATACGCCGGAGATGATATCCTCAAACGATTTGACCGCCTCGGCTGTAAACTCGCCCTGAAGCTGCACGACCATAATCTCGTTGTATTTCTGCGTTTCGATTCTCATCGGATCAGCGCTCCCACGGCCGCGGTACCGTATTCGTCAAAATTGCTGAAGTCCCAGCTTTCGATGAAGCCGTCCTGAATAATATGCCACAGCTTATCGATGTCGCTGTCCAGAAAGGCCCGCGCGACATCGGGGTCAAACTGGGTGCCGATGCCTTTTTCGATCTGGCTCAACGCGCGTCGGATGCTCATCGCATCGCGGTAGACCCGCTTGGAGGTCATGGCGTCGAAGGCGTCGGCCAGGCTGATGATCTTGCCGACCAGCGGGATGTGCTCGCCGGTCAGGCCCTGCGGGTAGCCCTTGCCGTCGATGCGCTCGTGGTGGCACAGCACCCCGGGGACAATGCCGTCCATCTGACGGATTTCGGACAAAATCGACGCGCCGATGCGCGGATGGGCACAAATGACGGCCCGTTCCCTGTCGGTCAGCGTGCCGCGTTTGCACAGCACCGCTTCGCTGACACCGATCTTGCCGATGTCATGCAGCAATCCGGCCAGATAGATATGGTGGATGTCATGTTCGCTGATGGCGTGGTTGCCGGCCTCGGCCATCCGCTCGGCGATCCAGCGGGACATGAAGGCCACGCGCTCGGAATGGCCGCGGGTGTACTGGTCTTTGGCGTCAATGCTGCTGGTCAGAGCCTTGAGCGAGCCGGCAAACAGTTCTTTAAGCTCATCAAACAAATAGTTGTTTTCGATGAAGACCATACATTGATTGGCCACGGAATTGAATAGTTTGATATCCGTGCTGTCAAAATCGGGCTTGTGTTTGACATTGGTCGCCACGAGGATGCCCATCATTCGATCCTTGTCGCCCAGGGCAACGGCGATGATATTGCGTATGCCGTCCGGCCAGGTATACGTGAACGATCCGTCCACGTCGCTGTCCAGCAAGGCCTCGCGTCCGCCGGCCAGCTCGGCGGAAAGCTGCATCTGGAGCAGGTCGGCCATGGCCGGGTCGATATGCATGACACCGGCGCCGGCGGTGAGCGACAATTGCTTGCGGCCGTCCTGTTTTTTGTCCAGAAACAGCGCGATGCCCTCGACCTGCACCAGTTGGGTCAATTCGTCGCAGGCCATCTGAAGGTAGGCCGGAATCGACTGGGTGACCTTCATATGGGTGCTGAGGTTGTAGAGCAGGATGATTTCTTCATAGGCCTGGGACAGTTCGCCGCTGATCTTCTCGACCTGCGACAGCACATCCCGGCCCCGTGTGAACGCGGCGGCGAAGTCTTCGAGCATCCAGGCCAGGTACTGCCGCTCGCGCTGCGTCGCCGGGGCATCGTCCGTCTGCGACATCCGCACGATCAATACCGCCATCGGGTCTTGAAGATCGCCGAGTACGCAGGCCGGGACGGTCGCATCGGGACCGCAGAACACAACCGGCCGGCCGGTCTTTGACGCCTGCCGGCAGACGGAGGCGACATCGGCGTCATACGGGGCGGCGCCGTCCGGGGGGGCGGGCAATCGAAGCGGGGTTGCGTCGGCGGCAAACACAAACAGTTGGCCGCTGACCTGTTCAAGCCGCCGGGCCAAATCGCCCAGCCCGGCGATCTGCGGTACGCAGCAGACTGCCTCAGTCGTATCTAACGCTTGGTTCGTCGTGTTCGTCATTGTAGGAATTCATTGCACAGGAAGTATCACCGGCTTTGGGCGGCGGTCTGATTGAGGACGGTCTGGACGGTGTGCAGCACTTCGCGCGGGCTAAAGGGCTTGCTCAGGCAGTCGGCGATAGCAAGGCGCGCTTTCTGGTCGTCGTCAATTGAAAAATTGCGCGCGGTCAGCATCACCACCGGTATCGCCTCGGTGTCCGGATTTTGCCGCAGCTTTTCGATCAGCTCAAGGCCGCTGAGAAT
>SKKI01000293.1 GCA_007121565.1 Phycisphaerae bacterium | reverse complement strand
TTATTGTTTTAGTAAAACCTCTCGGCCCCGCACACCCCTGACCGGCACAAATCCTATCGGCTTTTGACCCGACACGCAAGCCCGAAACCCAATTTCTGGCAATATGCCCGCCGCAAACGCCCCGAAGGGGTCATAATCCAATAGCCGGGGTGCGTCAGCCCCCGCCAAACAAGCGCCGGCCGTCCCCAAAGCCCCGAAAGGGGCGACACAAAATCAGATTCCAAGGATGACAACGTTCCTGAATAGCCGTGAATTTATTGTTCATTGCAAATGCACGACGCCTTGTTTGCGGTCGGCGATGAGGGTTGACTATGGGCCAAATGGACGAGCACCCTGATCGGTAAACCAAACCTGTTTAGACGCCATCGAACCCGCCGAGGTATATCTTTATTCCTCTCATTCCGGCCACATTTCATTCTTGACAGCATACCGGTCATCGGTTAGGTGTATGCGTTTTATATAGAGCAAAAAACACGAAAGGCGACAATGCGAAAAAAAGAGGATTTAACCGCGTTTACGCGCGTTCTCAAATATGTCTGGCCGCAGTGGCCGCGGCTGATTGCCCTGTTTTTGTGGGCGGCGCTGATTTCGCTGATGTTTTCGGCCAGCTTTCTGTCCATCATCCCGCTGCTGAAGGTGATGATGGAGGAAGAAGGGCTGCACAGTTGGGTGGATCGCAAAGTCAGCAACAGCCGTTACGGGATGGATTTTTATGTCCCGAGCCGCAGTGAACTGGCCGACCCGGATTCCGATGCCGCCCGGTATCTCCAGATCAACAGTGTCAGCCGTGACAGTTGGGCCGATGAGGCAGGTTTGCGGCGCGGCGACTTGATTATTGCTGTCGATGCCGGTGATCTCGACGACGCAGATACCGCCCGCGCGCAGCGGCCGGACAGGATGCTTCAACTGCTGGCGACATTGCCCGAGCAGACCACCGTGACATTGTCGATGCGACGGATTGATGCACAAGGCCAGATGGTACCGGTGTCCCTTACGGAATCCATCCCGGCCAAACCGTTTTATGCCGATCTGGCCCAGTGGCCGGTCAGCTTCATCCCGCGTGAGGACGGCCGGGAAAATCTTCTGCCGGCGATGTTCCTGGTGATTATCGGGCTGACAGTGATTACGATTTTGCGGTGCTGGGCACGGTTTAACCAGGCCTATCTGGCCGAAAAAATCGTCTCCACCGCCAACGCTCACCTGCGTGAAGATGTCTTTAGTCATGTCCTGGTCATCCCCGTCGGTTTTTTCTCGTCGCGCGGCACCAGCGACACCACCAGCCGGATTATCGGCGATGTCAACATGAGCGGCTACGGCATCAAGGTGCTTTTCGGCAAAGCGATACGCGAGCCTATGATCGCCGTCGGGGCGCTGATTGGGGCGTTTGTCATCAACTGGAGGCTGACGCTGATCTTTATGGGTTCCGGGCCGCTGGTCATTGGTGTCATCGCGGTGCTGGGCAAGAAGATGAAACGAGCCACGCATAAATCGCTGGTCACCGCCGCCAAGATGCTCGGACGCATTCAGGAGGCCATGACCGCGCTGCGCGTGATCAAGGTGTACAACCGCCAGGACAGCGAAGCTGAGGCCTATAGAAAAGCCAACCGCGCGCTGCTGCGCTACCACCTGAAGATGGCCAAGATCGAGGTGATGACCAGCCCCCTGATGGATGCGCTGGGGATGGTTGTCGGCGGCGGGGTGATCCTGCTGGGCGCCGCCTGGGTGGTGCGCCAGCATGACGGGATGCAGTCCAGTTCGTTTTTTGCGCTGCTGGTCGGGCTGGGCATTGCCGCCGAGGCGGTGCGCAAGACCAGTGATGTCTGGAATCATATCCAGCGGGCCAATGCCGCTGCCGAGCGTGTGTTTGCGGTGATTGATGAACCCCGGGAAAAAGAAGCGCCCGACGCCTTCGAACTCAAACCGCTGCGAGAGCAGATCGAGTTTCAAGACATCGTCTTTACCTATCCCGACGCGGCGGTGGCGGCACTGAAAGGCATCAACCTGACCATTCCGGCCGGCCAGACCGTCGCCATCGTCGGCGGCAACGGCTCGGGCAAAACCACACTGGTCAACCTGCTGCCGCGGTTTTACGATCCGGACAGCGGGCGGATTTTGATCGACGGCCAGGATATTCATCAGGCCACCCTGAGCAGTTTGC
The DNA here is from genome assembly GCA_007121565.1 of Phycisphaerae bacterium. GTDB lineage: Bacteria > Planctomycetota > Phycisphaerae > Sedimentisphaerales > Anaerohalosphaeraceae > T3Sed10-213. The sequence goes on along the minus strand of SKKI01000293.1, from coordinate 1,987 downwards.
GCAACCAGATCAGCATGGTGACCCAAACGACCGTCACCTTCAACGACACCATTGCCAACAACATCGCCTACAGCAAGCCGGATGCGACGATGGAAGAGATTATCGCCGCCGCCCAAAAGGCCTATGCTCACGAGTTTATCACGACGCTGCCGGACGGCTACGCATCGAAAATCGGCGAGGCCAGCAGCGGCTTCAGCGGCGGCCAGCTTCAGCGGATTGTCATCGCGCGGGCGATTCTCAAAGACCCTGAAATTTTGATTTTTGATGAGGCGATGAGCCAGATCGACGCCGAAAGCGAAGCCAAAATCCACAAGGCACTGAACGATCTGATGAAAGGCCGCACCTGCTTTCTGATCGCTCACCGGTTCAGCACCGTCATCTCCGCCGACCGCATCGTGGTGATCGATGATGGACGCATGATTGCACAGGGCAGCAACGAGGAGCTGCTTCGAGACTGCCCCACCTACAAACGGCTCTATGAAACACAACTGATCGGCGGATAGGGTGCAATGGGCATATTCGAAGTGTTTATCTTTGTGGTGATCGTCGCCGAGATCCTGTTCACGGTGCAGGTCAACAGCAACTATCGGTATGCCCGTCGGCACCTCAACGACCGCCACCGCTCGGGCCCGGCGTGTCTGCTGATCGTACCCTGCAAGGGCCTGGATGAGGCCTTTGACCACAATATACGGTCCTTTTATGAGCAGGCTTACACGGGCTACCGCCTGTGGTTTGTCGTCGAGGACATCGCGGATCCGGCCTATGCGGCGCTGCGTGCACTCAAGGACCAACACGCCACGGCCTCACAGGCCGATGAGATTCGTATTCTCGCTGCCGGTTCGGCCGTCGGGTGCAGCCAGAAGCTGCACAACCTCCTGCTCGCCTGCCGGCAGGCGCCGGCCGAGGCCGAGGTGCTGGTGTTTGCCGACTCGGACGCCTGCGCCGGGCGCGATTGGCTGGGGCAGTTGGTCTGGCCGCTGGACTATCCGGATGCGGGCCTGGCCAGCGGCTACCGGTGGTTTGTGCCGCGCAAAAACAATCTGGCAACACTGGCACTGTCGGCGATGAACGCCAAGGTGTGTCAATTGTTGGGAAAGACACGATTCAACCTGGCCTGGGGCGGCTCGATGGCCATCCGCAAAGACCTGTTTGAGCGGCTCCAGATCGACCGCCTCTGGTCGGCGTCGCTGAGCGATGACCTGTCCATCAGCCGCGCGGTGCGCAAGGCCGGGCTAAAGACGTATTTCGTCCCGGCCTGCGTGGTCGCTTCGTATGTGTCCGTGACCTGGCCGCAATTGTGGGAGTTCGCCCAGCGGCAGTTTGTCATCACGCGCATCTACGCCCCGCGCATGTGGCTGGTTGGGCTGTTGGGCTCGGCGTTCTCGGTGGCGGGTCTGTGGGGCGGCCTGGCGCTGTCGGTGTGGGCGTTGTCAGCCATGCGCGCATTTTGGATGGAGTACGTGGCCATGTTCGCGGTCTTTTTGGGCTGTCAGATCATACGGGCGATCTTGCGTCAGCGGATGGCTGTACGGCTGCTGCCCAATGACCGGGCCGCCCTGCGCGCCGCACGCCGGGCCGACTGGTTTGGCTTCTGGGCGTGGGGGATAGTGCTGCTGATCATCATCGTCAGCTCGGCGGTTGGCCGCACAATCACCTGGCGCGGCATCCGTTACAGAATCAAGCGGCGAACTTGCATCGAGGTTTTGCCGACAATACCCAATAAGAGGCCTTTAACAAAACATTTTTGATTTTACCCGGTTAAGAAATGAAGGGATCACAGATGCCCGCTGCCCATGCCTGGCTCCATTGGTATATGAAACGCAAATGCCGAAAGTTCCATATCCGCAGGGACGGTTACAGTCAATATGTGGGGTGCGACGAAATCTATCGAAACAAGACCGTGGATTGATGATGAGCAAGCCCAAAAAACGAATCGCGACGGCGCGGGTGGATCGAAAGGCGGTCGAGGCGGTACTTTGGTTTGTGC
>SKKI01000229.1 GCA_007121565.1 Phycisphaerae bacterium | reverse complement strand
GCTGGTCAACATGGCCCAGTCGGTCAGCGAGGGTCGGACGATTTACCGTCAAATCGCAGATGTAGCCGGTCGGTTTTTAAATACCCCGGTGTACGACGCCGGTGTATTGTGTCGAGATGAGTCGCTGGTCAGTGCGGTCCGCAAACGGATGCCGGTGGCGCTGGCGTATCCGAAATCGTCGTTTTCCGCATCCTTAAAACAAATCAGCGTGCGTCTGACGCGCGGGATGCATCGAAGCGATCATTGCGGCGGTTTTTTTCGAAAAGTTGTGAACTGGTTTTTCTAAAGTCGCCTGTTCAATTGACCGACGTGAATCTGTTTGAGTAAAAAAAATCAGATTCAGAGGAAAAATGAGCGGCTTGTATAAAACGATAAAAGGCAGCCCGGAGAACAGGATGTTGCGAGCCTTACCGAAAACATGGAGGTTTGACGTATGAAAGCTCCCGAAGTCAGCATTGAAGAGGTTTGGAAAGAGTTCTTTAAGACGCGTTCGGAGTCGTGCCGGAACCTGTTGCTTGTCCATTACCTCCGGAATGTCAAGTATACAGCGGAACGGATTTGGGTCAAGCTTCCGGACAAAGTAGACCTGGATGACTTGATTCAGGCAGGTATTTTTGGGCTGATGGACGCGATTGACGCCTTTGATCCGAACCGGGGGGTCAAGTTCGAGACGTACTGTGCGCCCCGCGTACGCGGCAGTATCCTCGACGAGCTTCGTAATATGGACTGGGTGCCTCGCCTGGTTCGCGCGCGGGCTCACCAGCTCGACAGGGCGCGTGCGACACTCGAAGCGCAGTTGGGGCGGGTTCCCACCGAACAGGAGCTTGCCGCCGAGATGGAACTGGACAAAGTGGAGTTTCACCGGCTTCAACGTGACGCCAGTGCCATCGGGTTGATTTCACTGAACAATAAGTTCGACAACAACGACGGCGAAAAAGAAATGCGGGAGATTGACATTCTGGAGGACCAGCGCAGTGAAAATCCCGTTACCGAAGCCCAAAAACGCGATCTTAAAGCCATTTTGTCCAAAGGGTTGACACGCGCTGAAAAATTGATTGTGTTTTTGTATTATTATGAAGAGATGACAATGAAGGAAATCGGCGCGACGCTGGATTTGTCGGAGTCGCGGGTTTCCCAAATGCATTCATCTATCGTCGATCGACTCAAGACCCAGATGGATACCCGCAAAAAAGAATTTGTACTTACATTCTGAGTTTCTCTGTCTTTATTCCTGCGAAGCGAGGGGTTGCTTGTTTTTCAGTTTATTCACCAGATACGCGACATAGACGCTCAAGACCATTAGATAGTCAAGGTCCGGCAGGCTGTAATGGGAGTGCTCGGTGGAGTTTTCGATATACATAACGCCGAAGCAGTCTTTGTGCAGCATCACGGGGCAAATCATCACCGAGCGGATGCCGCGGGCCGTGATCTGGCGGGGCAGTTGGTGTATGAGCAGATAAAGATTTTTCTCGGAAGCGTCGTCCAGGCTCTTGGGTACGGCCAAATCAACCCGTTCGATATGTTCGGTGGTGATTTTGCGTCCCGACTGAATATCCATTGCGCCGCCGGGCCGCGAGCGCAGCGCCACCCAGGTATTCAACGCGCCGAATTGTTTGAAAAGCACATCCACGACGCTTTTGTACAGATTGTCGAGGTTTTTTTGTGCGCCCAGCGTCGCGACAGCGTCGTGAAAGTGATGGATGCGTTTGGTTGGGAAGCGAATGGGCGGGGCATCGGCCGCGTCAATTTTACGATCGACGGTGTGCAGTTCCCGACGAATGGTCTCTTCGCCGACAAGGGTCTCCTCCAGATGCATTCGGCGGTCCTGATCTTCATCCTCGTCCAGGCTGACGCGGATATTAAAATCGGCAATACGGATCAGGTCGTTATGCTTTAATTCCGCTTTGTGGATGGCCTGGTTGTTCAGATAGGTTTTGTTGGACGAGCCGAGATCCTCAACAATCCAGTCCCCGTTTGCGGTGGTGTAAAAAACGGCGTGCTGGCGGGAGACGGCCTTGTCGGGCAAAAAAACCTGGCTGCCTATCTGACGTCCAACGTAAATGGGTCCGCGGTCGAATTTGATCTCGTTAACACTGCTGCTGCCAAGACTTACGAAAAGACGCATAACATTCTCCACGATAGTTCATTGCCGCACCTTATAAGCACATCATATCCGGTTAATGTCGGATTGTCAAATACTGATTTCTGGAAAATTGTATCTGATTCTCAAGTTTGGGCGCAAACCATCTTCGAATAGATGACAGGAAAAGTGGTAAATAATGTCTGTTTGAACAAATCGCAACCTGCCGGCATAAATAATACAGCACATCAGATATTGAAAATCCCTTGTTTTTGGTTGCGAACGATTTTTAATTGGGTAAGATTGGACCATACGGTTATTTTTCAGGAGCGGATATGACTAAGCAGAAATTGGACAAAACAGTAGCCATCAAAATAACAGACTTTGATGCGTTTATCTTCGATCTGGATGGGGTGGTTACGGCGACCGCTTCGGTTCACGCCGTGGCATGGAAAAAGATGTTTGATGAGTTTCTTGGTCGCTATTCAAAGGACAGCGGCACGCCGTTTCGGGAATTCGACATCCAGGCCGATTATCTGGAATATGTAGACGGCAAGCCTCGCATCGATGGGATCAAAAGCTTTCTGGCCTCGCGGCAGATCGAACTGCCGGACGGGTCGCCGGACGATGCGTCCGGCAGTGAGACCGTCTATGGGCTCAGCAGCCTGAAAAATCAGTATTTCCTGGAGTATCTCGACACCAAGGGGCCCCAGGTCTTTGCGTCCACGGTGGATTTGATCCGTCGCCTCAGGGCAGGCGGCCTGAAAACCGCCATCATTTCCTCCAGCAAAAACTGCCTGAAAATCCTCGAGACAGTTCGTTTGACCGATATGTTTGATGTGCGGGTCGATGGGCTGATTTCGGAGGAACTGGGTATCGAAGGCAAACCGGCGCCGGATATCTTCATCGCCGCGGCCCGGCAGTTGAAGGTCGCCCCGAAGCGCGCGGTGGTTGTCGAAGATGCCCTGTCCGGCGTGCAGGCCGGTCGCGCGGGCAATTTCGGGCTGGTGCTCGGCGTCGCCCGCGCCGGCGACAAAGAGGACCTGCTGCAAAACGGCGCCGATGCTGCGGTGGATGATCTGGCCGAGGTGGAATTGATCCACAACGATTCTTCCGATCTGGACCGGCCCTCGGCATTGGAGCGGCTTGATGAGATTGCCGAGCAGGCCGAAGGCAAAGAAATCACGGTATTTTTAGACTATGACGGCACGCTGACGCCCATCGTCGATACCCCCGACAAGGCGATTCTTTCCGATCAGATGCGCCGGACAGTGGTGCGGCTCAGCGAGCATTGTACGGTCGGGATTATCAGCGGACGCGATCTGGCGGATGTCAAGAAACTGGTCGGCATTGACTCGATTGTTTATGCCGGAAGTCATGGATTCGACATTACCGGGCCGCGCGGGCTGGCGGTGGATAACCAGGTCGGCGCCGAGTTTCTGCCGTCACTGGACAAAGCCGAGAAGGCCCTGAACGAGAAACTCGGTTCGATTCGGGGCGCGACCGTCGAACGCAAGAAATTTGCCATTGCGATTCATTATCGGCTTGTGGAGCCGAGCCGGACCGACGCTGTTGAGGCGATTGTCGACGAGGTTGCCGCCGGGCACAACGATCTTCGCAAGGCACGCGGCAAAAAAATATTCGAGCTTCAGCCCAGGATGGACTGGCACAAGGGCAAGGCGTTGTTTTCGCTGCTGGAGACCCTGGGCCTTGACCGCGACGATGTGCTGCCGATTTATCTGGGTGACGATGTGACCGACGAAGACGCATTTCGAGCGCTTCAGGGCCGCGGTATCGGTGTCGTCGTCTGGGATGAGCCGTATGAAACCGCGGCATCCTACAGCCTGGACAGCCCCGACCAGGTCGGGCAGTTCTTAACCGCATTGATACCGCTGTGTAAAGGAAAAGACCCATCGTGACGCACTGGAATTTGATTTACGACACCTTTGTACCCGAGGAAGAAGGCCACCGAGAGGCGCTGTGTACGCTTGGCAACGGCTACTTCGCCACGCGCGGAGCGGCGTGTGAGTCCTCTGCTGATGATATCCATTATCCCGGCACATACCTGGCCGGCG
>SKKI01000053.1 GCA_007121565.1 Phycisphaerae bacterium | reverse complement strand
CCTCGGTACAGGCCTGGCCGACCCCTTCGGCCCCTTCCCGGCAGGTGAAGCCCTTGTAGCAACCGATCAGCGCGATCGCGCCACCGAAAAAAAGCCCCTTGAGAATGCCCGTTCCAATGTCCCATAATTCCACACCCTGGGCGCTGTATTCCCAATAGGCCCCGGCATTGATCCCAAGTTCAAAAACACTGACATAATAGCCCCCCAAAATCCCCAATAAATCGGCATAAATAATCAACACCGGCGTCAGCAGCAAACACGCCAGCACCCGCGGCGCAACCAGGTAAACCATCGGATCGGTCCCCATGCTCCGCACCGCGGCGATCTGTTCGGTGACGTTCATCGTCCCCAATTCGGCTGTCAGTGCCCCGCCGACCCGCCCGGCCAGCATCACCGCCGCCAGCACCGGGCCAAGCTCTTTGACCACCGCAATGTTGATCAGCACCCCCAGCCGCTCTTCCAGCCCCATCGCCGCCAGTTGACCGAAGGCCTGCAGCGCCAGGATCATCCCGACAAAGGCGCCCGTGGCCATGACAACCGGCACACTTTGCACGCCGATCACGTACATCTGCGTCAGAACCAACCCATACGAACGGGGCTTGAAAAATGTCTTGAAAATCGCACCGGCCGTGCCGCCGGCAAACCGGGAAAACCGCCCCAGATGCTCGGTTCCCTGAATTGTCTTTGCCCCAAGTGCCTCAATCATTCTGTGTAGGTTCCTTGTCTGGAATAAGCGTGTCGAATTTGGGCGCATCTCGTGCGCCGCACCCTTTATTTATCGATCCGCAATAGCACAAACCTTTACATAAAAACGCTGCGCACGGGCGGATCAGGATATATTTTGTTTGCTTTGGCCGCCGTTTTGGGTTAAAGTCAGCCTTTTGCTGAACAGTCAAACGGAGAGACCCATGGCGCAAAAGCAGGACAAAAAGGCACGACAGATTTGTATTGTCACCGTCACCGGAAAGGACAAGGTCGGCATCATCGCCCGCATCAGCAACGCGATGGCCAGGGCCAATGTCAACATTCTCGATGTCAGCCAGCGGATTATGGAAGCGTACTTCGTGATGACGATGGCCTGCGACATCACCGAGGCCACCGCCGATATGGATAAATTGCACAAACAGCTCTCACGCATTGCCGATCAGATGGAGCTGAACATCACCTTCCAGCACGAAAACATCTTCAAGGCGATGCATCGGGTATAGTGTCAAAAAACAAAGCCGCCGAGCGCATCGTTAATCCGCCCGGCGACTTTTGCTATCCGGCTCAGGAGGCGATCTCCACCAGCGTGATATCAAAGGTCAAATCTTCGCCGGCCAGAGCATGATTGGTATCGAGCTTGACGGTCTGCTCATCCATCTCGGCGACTTTGACCAGCATTCGCTGGCCGTCGCTGGCGCCAACCTCAATGGTATCGCCGACCTTCAGCTCCATATCCGGCGGCACCTGCTCCCGGCTGATCGGCACAACACGCTCCTCCTGACGCGGGCCGTAGGCGTTTTCGGCGGGGATGGTAATGGTCTTGGATTCATTGACTTCCATTCCCACGGGCGCTTTTTCAAAATCGGGAATCAATTGCCCTTCGCCGATGGTGTACTCGATCGGTTCGCGCTCGACGGAGCTGTCGAATACCGTGCCGTCATCCAGCTTGCCGGTATAGTGAACTTTGACAACGTCTCCGGTTTTTGCTTTTGCCATAACTGCGTTCCTTTCTTATCAGAATCCATTTACACGTTTCAGTATGGGCCAATGGAAAAGCAATTGCAAAGGGTTTTTGATATTTTTCGGGGAGTGTTTTAGCTGACAAAAAATCGTCAGTCTATCAAGATACAGGCATATCCAGTGATGGCCCAAAAACGCAACAAATGCCGGCAGCGGGTTTATTCGAGACGTTGTTGGACGCTTTTGGCGTGAGCATCAAGGCCCTCAACCGAGGCGAGGCGCACAATATCGTCGGCCGCGCCGGCGAGCCGGTCGCGGGAGTATTCCAGGATGCTGGTGGATTTGACAAAATCATTGCTGGTGACCGCGCTGAAGTATTTGCTACTCTGTCGCGTCGGCAGGGTATGGCTGGGCCCGGCCCAATAATCGCCGACCGCCACCGGCGTATACGGCCCGATAAACAGCGCACCGGCGTTGGTCAGCCGCGCAGCAACGGCACGGCTGTCGCTGCCGCACTGAACCTGCAGGTGCTCGGCGGCAAAATCGTTGGCCCAGTCAATCACCGCATCCATCGTGTCGAAGACCACGATGCCGCTGTAGGCCTTCAGGCAGCGTGCCGCAGCCTCGGCGCGATCCAGTTGCGGCGTCTGTTTTTCCAGTTCCGCCAGCACCGCGCGGGCAAGGGCCGGCGAATCGGTCACGACGATACCTGCGCCGGGATCGTGCTCGGCCTGGCTGAGCATGTCGGCTGCGACCCACGCCGGGTTGGCCTGCTCGTTGGCGACGATCAGCACATCGCTGGGCCCGGCGAACGAGTCCATATCCACCAGCCCGAAGACTTCCTTTTTGGCAAGCTGTACCACATCGTGGCCGGGGCCGACGATTTTATCGACTTTGGCAATAGTTTCCGTCCCCCAAGCCAGCGCCGCCACCGCCTGGGCCCCGCCGAGACGATACACCTCGGTAATACCCAGCTCAAAACACAACCCCAGAATCACCGGATGAATACCCCCCTGCCAGCGCGGCGGCGATATCACGACAAGCTCTTTGACGCCGGCGACCTGCGCGGGAATCGCAGTCATCATCACCGTACTGGGCAGCGGCGCGCTGGCGCCGGGAATACACAGCCCCACACGCCTCAGCGGCGTGTAGCGGATGCCGGGGTGGGTATTTTTATCGCCGATGAATATCTCAGACTGATAGGCGGTGATGTTGGCAATCGCCTTGCGCAGCGTCGCCAGCAGCGTTGCGTCCATTTGGCTGTGCGCCGTCTTGAGGGCCTCGGCCGGAATGCGAAACTGCTCGGGCCTCAACGCGATCTTGTCAAACCGCTCGGTATACTCGGACACCGCCGCATCGCCGCGACGCCCGACATCGGCGACAATCTGCCGCACCGTCTCGGCAAGCTCGGCGCGATCCTGTAAAAACGCGCTCATCGAATGCTCGCGCCGAAGCCGCCGCATCGTCGTCTCAAAACCCGGCGCCGAGGCCGTCATCAGTAATTCATCAAATCTCATCTGCACTTCAATCGTTCCTGTGTCTTTGCGTTGCCGCCGCGTTTACGGCGCGAAGTTTCCGTGTGAAAAGCTGCGCACCGCCCGCCGCAGCAGAAAATACGTCTGTCCCTCAAACTCCGTGAGGACGCCGGAAACAACGTACCGCTGCCGCACGCCGGAAAACTGCTGCATCGTGCGCTGCGTTGTCTCGAGCGCCCTGTTCGGCAGCAGATCGTATGTCCGTTGATCGACATTACGCCCGAGGCCATCCGGCGTAAAGACAAACCCGTCATCTGTGGGTGTAATCAAGCCCGTGCGATGAATCAGGTTGCGGTCGGTGCTGACCTCCACCAGCTTATCCAGCCGCCGCAAATCCGGCGCGCGTGTGCGGTCCATCATCTCAAGGATTTCGCTGGGCAACACCGACTCCCGCTGCGGTGCCGGCTTTTCATCGGTTTCTGTCTCGTCAGGTTCAGGAACCTCTCGGGCAGCCGCTCGCACCGGCAGAAAATACAAACTGTACAGATAATTTCTGCCCTCATAGCGGGTCGCCATCGCCCACAGCCGCACATCCAATTCGCCTTCCGCGCCGGCAAGCTGAGCCATTTGCTCCAGAACTGAGCACGGCAGCAATGCTGCGCCGCTGCCGGCCGGCAGCGCTGCGGCCTCATCGGTCTCGGTCGAGGCTGGAAAAAACAGCCAGCGCGTATTATTCGGATCGCTGACCACGCGCCCTTCGATGCCGGCAACCAGATGACCGTCGGCAAGCAGACGGCCGCGCTGCGTTTCGGCTGCGGCGCCGGCGGCAGTCACAAATGCCATCACCGCCAACAGAATGGTTTTGATACACTGCATCATCAAAGCTCTCTTAGGATATCCGGAACCTCATCGACATCGTTAACAATTTGCACACACGCCCGGCAGCGCGTATCCTGCCGGCTCATCATCTCCACCAGCGGCGTCCAGAAATCGCCGAGCAGCAGAATCGGCTTATCGG
>SKKI01000043.1 GCA_007121565.1 Phycisphaerae bacterium | reverse complement strand
TCCGCTGGCCCGATTTGCAGTGCAACAGCCTGAGCCTTGAGAAACTGCCGCAGGGAAAAAACAACTGGCGCGTCGATATGCGACTGACGTATTACTACTAACTCAAACTGACCGATAAACGGCAACAATTAATATGGTAAAGATTGTTCGAATACGTATGACCCATTGTTTGCATCCCTTTTATTCGCCGACATTCAATCTCTAAACCCGCGCAGCAGACAGTCTGTCAACAGCCTGCGCAGCAGGCGCCATCCTGTAGCCTCGGCCGTAAGGCCGTGGATTAAAGAATCGCCCTCAACCCCCTCTCCCCCAGCTCGCGCAGCGGGCTGGAGGAGAGGCAAAACAAATCCCTTCTTTCCACGGGCTCACGCCCGTGGCTACATCATTCCGCCCTGCGGGCTAAGGCCATTAAAGCTGTTTCAGCAGCGCCATCTCACATATCTGATTATGCTGAGCCGACAATTGTCCATAACTCATAAAGCCCACGAGATGATTCACTGTTTCAAAAACCCGCGACTGCAACACGTGCTCAAACTCCCGTTTGCGATGTTCGTCGGCGACGATTTTCATTTCAATGCGAAAATCCTCCAGCTCGGCAAACTTGATCAATGAATTCTTGATATCCGTCGAGTGCTCGACCTCGAAGACCGCCTTGGGTAATTTGCGCTCATTAAACCAGACAACATCAATGCTTTTGACGCGACGAGTAATGGATGAGTAAGTGAACGGCGGCATCTCTGTCAGTGCGACCATTGAAGCGAGTTTTTCTTTGCCAAGGTAGAGACGGTTTTTATCCTTCGGCGGGACATACGTCATAAAGTTCTGTAAGTTGCCAAGCTGAACCAGCAGCCCCTGATAATAGGTATGGTCAAAAAGCTGCACTTCTTTGCTTTTGGCTTTTGTTTTGTTGTCGGCAAGCAATGGCGCAGGCAACTTTAAAGCCACCGTATACAACTGGCCAAGCGTACTGTAGCCGCCCAACTGTTCCATTGCCTGGATGGCGGCCTCATATTGCCGCATGGAAAGCTCCTTAATCAATTACCCATAAAACAGGAAAAAATGAAAGAGTCAGACAACTCTTATGCCCCTTTGCCGTAAATTTTTGTCTCTGTTTCGCATTGTCATATTATATCTCATAATTTTAAAACTCAAAACTCAAAACTCAAAACTCAAAACTCAAAACTCGAAATTAAGAATTAAAAATTACCCTTATCCGGCCGCTTGGGAGGGGTCTTTGGCGCTCTGGCTGGCGGCGGTGTAGGCGTTGACGATATTTTCAATCATCGTGCTGACCCCGCACTGCTGCTGTAAAAACGCTTGTGCCCCCTGTGCCAGTTGGCGCGCTGTGTCGCGCTGGTTGAGCAGGCGTTTGAGGCAGCCGTAAATACTCAGCTCGTCGGTCGGGTCCCACAGGGCGGCGGTGTGGCCGTCTTTGAGCAGTCCGCTGGTCGGGTCGTTTGCCCCGGCAATCGCCATCCCCACCCCCATCGCCTCCAGCAGTTGGGCATTGAACTGGCCGCGGTCTTTGAGGTGCAAAAACAAATCCGCCCCGGCCAGCACCGACCGCAGCGGCCGCATCAGCGGCACGATCGTCACCAGCGGCGTCAGGCCGAGCGTGCGAATCTGCCGGCGAATCGCCTCCTCAGCCTTGCCCGAGCCCATCAGCACCAGTATCAGCTCAACCCCATCCAGGGCCAGGTGCCGCACGGCGGCCAGCAGCGGCTCAAACAGCCGCACCTCATCCAGCGGATGCACCGCGATCAGGCTGGCCGGACGATCCACCCGCACAAAACACGCGCACGTCTCTTCGACAAAGCTGCCGATGGGCACAGGGTCGATCCGGTCGCGCAGCGATGGAAACGACGCAGAAACATGCTTAACCAGCACCTCTGACGGCGCCAGCAGCCGCCGGGCTTGAAAAATCGGTTTTCGGCAGCGACTGAATCGCCTCAGGCGACCGTGAAAAGTAACGACAAACGGCACCTCAAGCGCCTCGGACAGCATCGCCGCCAGCTCCGTCTGGCCGGGGAAAAAGGTGTGAATGACCGTCGGATTGAACCGTTTGAGCCGATCCAGCAGAATCCGCCGGTTGGTCGCGTTGAAAATCCCCAGCCGCAGCGCGGGATGTTCGATCTTTTCAATCGTCGGAAAATCCAGCAGGGCGGCATCGATATCGCCCGGACAGACCACCGCCGCAACATGGCCCAAATCCGCCAGCCCCACCAGGATCCGTCTCAGGTAGCCGCCGTAGTCGGCATAGACCGCCTCATCGACCAGCAGCACCGGCCGCACGACCGTCGCGTTTTGGGAACCGTTTGAAAACCCGTTTTCCACCATAGCGCCGTCACTTCTGACTTCTAAACTCGTCCCTGCGAGGCCTTCAAAATCGCCTCAAGCTTTTCCAGTTCGCCGGGCCGGATATGATAACAGCGCCCGTCATCGGGAAACGACCCGTCGCGTACCTGCCGGGCGTAGGCCGCAATCGCCGCGGTCATCGGTTCGGCAAGCTGTCCAAACGAACGGGCGAACTTGGGCATCTTGCCTTCGCTAAGCCCCAGAATATCGGTGATGATCAAAATCTGCCCGTCGCAATCCGGCCCCGAGCCGCAACTGATCACGGGTACGGGGCTTTCGGCGGTGACAATTTTGGACACTTCCCGCGCCGTACCTTCCAGCAGCAGCGACGACGCGCCGGCCTGGACCATCTTGCGCGCCAGGTCCACCAGCTCCCAGGCCAGATCCGCCGTCGTGCCCTCGGCCCGCAAGCGTCCCAGCCGGGTGATGCTCTGCGGGCGAATGCCGATATGCGCCATCACCGCCATCCCGGCGTCGCTGACGGCCCGCACGACATCCAGATGCGCCGCGGTGGCCTCGATCTTGACCACCTGCGCCCCGGCGTCCCGCACAAATCGCCCCGCGTTGACAACCGCCTCGGCAATCGAGGTCTGGTATGACAAAAACGGCATATCCGCCACCAGGCACACGTTCGGCGCTCCCCGCCGCACGCCGGCAGTCAGCGTCGTCATCAAATCCATCGTCGCCGGCAGCGTCGAGTCGTGCCCCAGCAACACCTGCGCCGCCGAGTCGCCCACGAGGATCATCTCAACCCCCGCCGCCGCGACCTGCCGCGCGGTCGTGTAGTCATAACAACTGACCGCAGCAAACCGCCGCCCGCTGCGTTTGAATTCCAGCAAATCGCTGATCGTTATCCGCCTGTCCGACAAACCATACCCCTAAAAACAAATCAACAATAAACACTAAGCAATCGCCCTATTATACCTCAGTGTCATCCTTTACAACAGTAATTTCCGTAAAACTCTGCCAACGTCTCCGGTGTAGAGCAAAAAGGCTGCGCAGATAGACATCCCACACAAAAAACCATTGCTATCCAGGGCGCAAGCTGGTAATAATCGCGGGTCTGTTAATTTTTATGGAAATGAGATGTCGGAAAAGACTTTGGTTAAAAATCGTTGGTATGTGTGCGGGCTGCGGTTTAAATGCACCGGCTGCGGGGCGTGCTGCGCCGGGCCGGAGGAAGGTTATATCTGGATCACGGCCAAAGAAACCGCATTTTTGGCCGACTATCTGAAGATGACCGTCGAGGCCGTGCGGCGCAAATACATTCGCCGCGTCGGGTTTCGGTTCAGCATTATCGAGAATCCGGCGACCAAGGACTGTATCTTTCTGACCGCCGGCCGGGACGGCTGCCGGGGGTGCGCGATTTACCCGGTGCGGCCCAACCAGTGCCGGACCTGGCCGTTCTGGAGCGGCAATCTGACCTCGCCGGACGTGTGGAATCTGGCCGCGGTCAAATGCCCGGGCATCAACCGCGGGCGCCTTTTTACGGCTTCGGAGATTGAAGCCCTTCGCCGCCAGAAAAAATGGTGGGATGATGACGCCTGATCTTTCACTGTCTGCCTTTCATCCGGGCCTGTCGTCATATCGGGCGCTGCTGGCCGATGTCGAGACGCTCTATCAATGGCTTGACGCGCAGTTGGCTCAGTGCCGCGCAGCCGGACAGTGCCGGGCGTGCGGGGCGTGCTGCGACTTTGAAACCTTCGGCCATCGGCTGTATCTGACCACGCCGGAGTTGCTGTATTTTGCCCATCACATCGGCCGGCCGCTGGAGCCGATGACCGGCGGCGTCTGTCCGTACCGAATTGACGGTCGAT
>SKKI01000248.1 GCA_007121565.1 Phycisphaerae bacterium | reverse complement strand
TCCTGAACAAAGCCGACCTTGACGCCGAGGGGCTGTTCTGTGAGGATATCAAAGAGCGGCTGGCGGTTGAGAATGTGATGGTGATCTCGGCGGTGAGCGGTCAGGGCATCAAAGAATTGCTCGAGAGGCTGTGGGCGCTGGTCCGCCGGCCCCATGAGACAGACGAGCCAGCCGATGCGCCGTTTACGGGGCCCAATGGATAACAACTCCGATCCGTCGGATACAAACGAAAGACGGTAGTGTATGAATTTAATCGCGATTGACATTGGCAACAGCGTTATGAAAGTCGCCTTTTTTCTGGACGACAAAGAGCAGCAGCTTGCTGTGCTGGACTTGAAGGACGAGGCGTCTGAGGGGCACTTTTGCCGTTTTTTGACCGACTGCTGGGACCAAATGCCGCTGGTTCAGTCGGCCGCCGAGCCGGTTAAAGATGCCGCCATCGTTGTCAGTTCCGTCAACCCCGAGGCCACCGAGCAGGTGCGGCGGATGTGCAGGGACGAGCTGGGCGAAACGATCAAGGTCATCGGTCAGGATGTGCCGCTGCCGATTGAGACCGGCGTTGAAAATCCGCTGGAGGTCGGCACCGATCGGCTTGTGACCGCCGCGGCGGCCTACGCCGTGGTCGAAAACGCCGTGATCGTGGCCGATTTCGGCACGGCGGTGACCATCGATCTGGTTGATGAATCCGGTATTTTTGTCGGCGGGACCATCAGCCCGGGCTTTGAGATGGCGCTGGCGGCGATGCACCACTATACCGCTGCGCTGCCGCAGGTGCCGATGCAAAAGCCCGCCTCGGTCTATGGCGTCAACACCGCCGAGGCGATGCGGGCCGGCGTTTACTGGGCGGCGGTCGGTCTTCTGGAGACGCTATGTCGCAAATACGCCGAAGAGCTGGGACGCTGGCCGCATGTGATCCTGACCGGCGGCGCGGCGGAGGTTTTCAAAGATGACTGTGAATTTGTCGATTCCTATGTGCCGAATCTGTCCGTCCGCGGCATTGTGATTGCGTACAAGAAAGCCATATTTGAGGCCGATGACATCGAACGGCTGGACGATAACCCCTAAATGATTCTTCAGTGGGGCGATGAGAAGTTGTCTGTTGACATGATGCAAAGCAAAACAAATCCTGATCCATGTGCTTGCTGTTCGCAGCCGGCGTATGTGTCGCATGACCGGCCGTCACGCCGGTTCCGCACATCTGCCGACGGCAATGGCCAAATGTGTTTTCCCGACCCCGGGGCGGACCGCCCAACCCTACGTCATACACACCTACCGAAAGCACACGGTTCTGACCATTTTCCCCTGAGGCAGACCCGCTTTATCGGGATAAGACCATGCTGTGCTGTTTCAGTTCGCAGGCCATCGCGCGGGCGGCCCCGCCGCAGAGGCGGTCCAGCTCGGCACAGAACGCGGGGCTGTGGTTTTTGTGTCGGACGTGTGCCAGCTCGTGCAGCAGCAAATAATCCTGCAGGTGCCGCGGCAGGAAAATCATATTGATGTTCAGGCTGATGTTCACACAACAGGCTGAACATTACCGGTTGTAGGGCTTTTTGGGAACTCGGGGTTTGAAGTTGCCGCTCTTGGGCGGCACGTCCTTGATTTTTTGTCGCGATTTGGGTCTGGGTTTTTGTTTGAACTGCTTTTTTTTGGGTTTGGGCTTGTGCTCCATCAGGAAAAGCGACTTTTCGCAGGCTTCGCGCGTGACCTTATCGCTGCTTTGGCGGCCCTGCTCGAGTACCTCGGCGGCCATTTTTTTCATGCGGCCCTTCATATTGCGCAGGCCGTATGCGGCCGCCTTTTTGGCGGTCTTGGGATAATCGCCGAACAGAGCTTCTTTGAGAATGGCCAGTCCATCCTCCTGAAGCCAGGACAGGCGGTACGCGCCCACACGCGCAACCGATATATTGTTGGACATCAGTTTAATTCTGAGTTCTTTGAGCAACTCAATCGTTGCCGGATCGCGTTCGCGTTCCATAATCAACCCTCCGGTTTTCGTCCTTTAGAGTTCCATCCCATTATTGAACCATTTTTTATCGTATAAGTCAACCTAAAAGCAAGCCTGGACGTACAGGTGTCGCCTATTTTGCTATAAAGTCTCGAAAAACCCCTTATTAAAGTATAGCAATTGCCGTACAGGATAATAAAATTTTTACTGATTGGCCAGTATAAGTTAGTTTCGTTTGTATGTCAGCAAAAAAGTTCAAAAAAAAACGATGTCTTTTATAGCAAAAACGACCTGTCCACACTATAATACTGTAAAATATCAGATGTTGTGGCTATTTTGATGGGCACTGGATCATCAAAAACGTCGATAACCCCTCAAGAAAGAGACTATTATGGCAAAACTGGACCCGCTGACAATGAAAGACTGGCAGATTGCCGCCGCTGCCGAGGAAAATATCAAACCCCTGTATCAGTTGGCCCGCGATCTGGGACTGGCTTACGGCGAGCTGCTGCCGATGGGCGAGACACTGGCCAAGCTGGACTACGCCAAGATAATGGATCGGCTGCGATACGCCCCCACGGGTCGGTATATCGACGTGACGGCCATCACGCCGACCCCGCTGGGCGAGGGCAAAACCACCACCACCATCGGGCTGGTCCAGGGGCTGGGCCGGCTCGGCCATCGCGTGGCCGGCTGCATTCGCCAGCCCAGCAGCGGCCCGACCTTCAATATCAAGGGCTCCGCTGCCGGCGGCGGGCTGAGCCAGTGCATTCCGATGGTGCCGTTTTCGATTCGGCTGACCGGCGATGTGGAATGCGTGACCAATGCCCACAACCTGGCGATGGTCGCCCTGACGTCGCGGATGCAGCACGAGCACAACTACGACGATGCACGACTGGCGCGAATCGGCATTAAACGCCTGAATATCGACCCGGACAACGTGCAGATCAAGTGGGCCATTGATTTCTGCGCCCAGGCGCTGCGGAATATGACCATCGGCAAGGGCGGCAAAATGGACGGCCTGGAGATGGAATCGGGCGCGCAAATCTCTGTGTCCAGCGAGGTGATGGCCATTTTGGCGGTCTCGACCAGCCTGGCCGACCTGCGGCGGCGTATGGCCAAAATCGTCGTGGCCTATGACAAAAACGGCAACCCCGTCACAACCGCCGATCTGGAGGTCGACGGGGCGATGACCGCCTGGATGGTCGATGCGATCAATCCCACCCTCGTCCAGACCATCGAAGGCCAGCCGATTCTCGTGCACGCCGGGCCGTTTGCCAACATCGCCATCGGCCAAAGCAGCATTATCGCCGACCTGATCGCCACGAAATTATCGGACTTTGTCGTCACCGAAAGCGGATTTGCCTCGGATATCGGGTTTGAGAAGTTCTGGAACCTCAAATGCCGGATGTCCGGGCTCAAGCCCCACGCGGTGGTCATCGTCGCGACGGTGCGTGCCCTGAAGATGCACGGCGGCGGCCCGGCCGTCAAGCCCGGCGCACCGCTGGCCGAGGAATACAAGACCGAAAACCTCGAATTGCTCGAAAAGGGGTGCGAAAACCTCATCGCCCACATCGACATCGTCCGCAAATCCGGCGTCCGGCCCATCGTCTGTGTCAATGCCTTCCACACCGACACCCCCAACGAGCTGGCCCTTGTCCGTCGGGTTGCCGAGCAGTATGGCGCCGAAGCGGCGGTCTCGCAGCACTGGGCCCAGGGCGGGGCAGGCGCGTTGGAACTGGCCGAGAAGGTCGCCGCCGTCGCCCAGGAAGAGCGCGACTTCCATTATCTGTATGATCTCGAAATGCCGCTCAAGGAGCGAATTCACCTGATCGCGACAGAAGTCTATGGTGCAACAGGCGTCACATATACCGACAAGGCGCTCGAGAAGATTGGCCGCATCGACGCCGACCCGGCCCTTCGCGGCCTGGGAACCTGTATGGTCAAAACCCATCTGAGCCTGTCGCACGATCCGGCACTGAAAGGCCGACCCACCGGCTGGGAGCTGCCGATTCGGGATGTGATGGTCTATGAAGGGGCCGGCTACATTGTGCCCATCGCCGGGGATATCAAGCTCATGCCCGGCACCGGCTCGGACCCGGCCTACCGCCGCATCGACGTGGATGTCAAAACCGGCAAAGTCCAGGGCCTGTTCTAAGCCGCATCGTCTGATACAGGCAGGATTGTCCAGGGGCCTCTGTCAGGGCGCCGCGTAACGCCGGTCGGCAGTCAGCCAGCCGGCAGCCAGCGTCTTGAGTACCGACAGATCGC
>SKKI01000227.1 GCA_007121565.1 Phycisphaerae bacterium | reverse complement strand
GCCCGAAAAGACGCACCGTCCGTACCGCCGCCGTGTGTGCCGGCTCCTGCGGCAAGCTGCTCGATGCCGTCATCGCCGCCGGCTGCGACGTGTATGTCACCGGCGAACTGAAGCACCACCAGGCCCTGGCCGCCCAAGAGGCCGGACTGACGTGCATCTGTCTGTCCCACTCGGTCTCGGAACGATTCGCCCTGAAAAATCTCGCAAAAACATTGAAAAAACGCCTCAAAGACGTCACAATACGCTTCAGTCAAAAAGACGCAGACCCCTTCACATGGAAACAATGGTAATGTCGCAGACAGAAAAAGACATAAAAGAAATTGAAAAAGAAGATAGCGTGAATGTCGACGAGCCGACACCCGGCCCGGCCCCGGCAGACTCCGAAAACGCCCAGCCGGTGCCGTTTGAGCCCGATGCGGCGCCCCCGCAGAAGCCCGAGCCGGAAGATGAATTCGCCCCGGCCCAAGCCGCCTCGTCGGAGCAGTCCGATGATGAGGACGAAAGCGACCCGGAAGCTAATCCGCTCGAACCGCAGGAGTATGAGACCACACTGGAGACCGTCGTTGAGGCGGTGCTCTTTGCCAGCGACGAGCCGGTCAGCCCGAAGCGGCTGGTGGATATCGCCGAGGCCGGTTCGGTCAAGCGGATTCGTCAATGCGTTCGCGATCTGAATAGAAAATACAAGGACGGCGGCTTTTCCTTTCGCATCGAGAAGATCGCCGGCGGCTACCAGATGATGACCCTGCCGGCCTTTAACCCGTGGCTGAGCAAGCTGATCAAAGTCCGCACCGACAACAAGCTCTCCCCGGCGGCCCTGGAAACGCTGGCGGTGGTCGCCTACAAGCAGCCCATCATCCGCGCCGACGTCGAGGCCATCCGCGGCGTTGCCTCCGGCGAGGTCATCCGCAACCTGATGTACAAGGGACTGGTCAAGATCGTCGGCCGCGCCGAAGTCCTGGGCCGCCCCATGCTCTACGGCACCACCAAAAAATTCCTCGACGTTTTCGGCCTCAACTCCCTCAAAGACCTGCCCAAAGTCGAAGAACTCAAAAACCCGGAAAAAGGAAATTAAAAAAGACTTGCCCGAACCGAGCAGGAGTTGCTTACCTCTTCAGCCCATCAAGGATGGTGTCGGTATCGACGTATTGGGTTACAAGCTCGTGCAGACGGGTGACTTTGTCGGTATCGTAGGAACGGATTTTAAAGCCCAGATCCTTCATGCGCGAGCTGACGGTGAAGGTGTCGTCGTTGCTGAGCAGGATGGGGATATTGCTGGATTTCATCAGCGGCTCGATCATAGGATGGGGATCAAAACCGCCGGTCAAGATCAGCCCGCCGCCGGGGTTTTCCTGCCGCGAAAGCACCAGGATTGAGACCAGAATGTTGTCAATCCGGTCACCGGGCATAATCACCAGTGTGTTTTCGCGGATATGGCGGATGACGTTCTGCGGTTCCATGGCCGCGACGACGGTGTGGTCGGCGCGGTTGCTGAGGTGGTCATTGCCGCACAGCACGGGATAATTGAATTCCTCAGCCAATTGACCCATCGTAAATGTTGTCAGCAGCGAGACATAGGGAATCGCTCCGAGCAGTTCGGTCCCATGCAGTCGCAGCCCTTTGGCCACAGTGTCTTTGACTTTGTCGTATTTGTCGGGCAGGATCTTGTTCAGGATGACGCCGAGCACCTCGACATTGTGGTCGCGATACAGCGCCAGGCTCATCGCCACTTCGTCAATCGGACGGCCGATACCCCCGGCGGTGACGATGACCACCTTGGCGTCCAGCAGCTCGGCAACCCGCGCATTGGACAGCCCAAAGCAGCTTCCCACCCCCGCATGTCCGGTGCCCTCGATGATCACCATCGGATGGACTTTTTTGAGCGTTTCGTGGCAGCGCAGAATTTCCCGCTCAAGCGGCTGGACATTCGGATCTTCGATAAATTTCCGGGTAAAACCCGGCTCAATCGCGATCGGGCTCAGACAATACGGTTCGTCGCGCAGGTTGAATACCTGATGAACCAGCACGCCGTCCTCGTCGATATTTTTGTCCTGATAGCGCACATAGTGCTGGCCGACCGGCTTGCAGTAGCCGGCATCAATGCCCTGGTCGCGCAGGACCTGCATCAGCCCCAGGCTGACCGAGGTTTTGCCGCTGTCCCGCAGTGTCGCGCCGATATAGAGTGGTTTTATGTCCATTATAGTCCTCAAGGGTCTCAGTTGAACCCTCTATTGTCCGCAAACCGCTAAGAAAATCAAGGGTTTCTAAAAAATTCCTGGCCCGGACAGCCGGCAAGCCGCGCAGGGGCGACTCAAAGAAAAGCTGAGCCGCGATGCGCTGAAATGACGATAAGAAAAGGATTTGGTGCAAAAAAAACGAAAACAATTGATTTTCGGCGCCGTTTTTTTTATTGTTTTGCCTCGGCCCTGGCCGCCGTATTTAAATCGCATAGAAAGTTGTATTTGCAGCACGACCATCTTGGCCGTGTTCACGGGCTGGAAGCCCGTGCCACTTTAAACGTCAATAGATGATAAAGGTTAACAGGAATGTCTGAATTTATGATTGAACCCGCGGACCGCATCAAGCGATTGCCGCCTTATCTGTTCGGTAAAATAAATGCCCTTAAACTCGAGAAACGGCGTCAAGATATCGACATTATCGATCTGGGAATGGGCAACCCGATGGACGGCGCACCGAAGATCGTCATCGACAAACTCTGCGAGGCCGCCCAGGACCCGCGCAATCACCGCTACAGCGCGTCGAAGGGGATTTATAACCTCCGTCGCGATATGGCGCTCAAGTATGAGCGCAAATGGGGCGTGTCTCTGGATCCGGAGACGGAACTGCTGGCGTGCATCGGCTCCAAAGAGGGATTCAGTCATATGTGCCTGGCGATGCTGGGGCCCGGCGATACGGCCATTGTGGCCGATCCGGCGTTCCCGATTCATATCTATGGTGTCGCACTGGCCGGCGGCAACGTGATTACCGTGCCGCTGGGCAACGATCAGACGTTTCTGGACACGATCGCGTATGTCTGCGAGCATCTGTACCCGCGGCCGAAACTGCTGATTTTGAATTATCCGCACAACCCGACCTCGATGACGGTCGATCCGGGCTTTTTTGAGACGGTGGTGGAGGTGGCCAAGCGGTTCAATATTGCCGTGATTCACGACTTTGCCTATGGTGAAACGGCATTTGACGGGTACAAACCGCCCAGCTTTCTCTCGGCCAAGGGCGCCAAAGACGTGGGTGTGGAGTTTACCACGCTCAGCAAGCCGTATGGAATGGCGGGTTTTCGTATCGGGTTTTGCGCCGGCAACAAAGAGATGGTCAACGCCTTGGCGACGATCAAGGGCTATTACGATTACGGCATTTTCCAGCCGGTTCAAATCGCCAGTATCATCGCAATGCGGCATTGCGAGAAGGACATCGCCGAGCAGAACGCCAAATATCAGCGCCGCCGGGACGTGGTCTGCGACGGCCTCAAGCGGCTGGGCTGGCAGGTCGATCCGCCGCGGGCGTCGATGTTCGTATGGGCCAAATTCCCCGTCGAGCAGTCCAACGGCAAAGGCAGCATCGATTTTGCGATGGAACTGCTGGAGCACGCCTATGTGGCGATGGCCCCGGGCCGGGCATTCGGCGAGAACGGCGAGTATTATATGCGGATAGCGCTAGTCGAAAATGAACACCGTCTGCGTCAGGCCATCCGGAACATCGGAAAATATATCCAGGGCAAAGATGTGCCCGGAAAACGGCGAAAATACACGCGGAAATAAAAAATATTTTTAAAATTTTTGGGTGCGGCCGGCCGGCGCGGACTGGTTTTCTGAATAAACGGTAAATAGTTTCTATAAAAACCGTGCTGTCAGTCAAATACGGGAGCCTTTTATTTAAGACACATAAAGTCGTTTTCATGGAAGATTTTTTTCGGGTTTTCAGATTTTAGTTGACATGAAGGCTTGAATCTGCTTTAATACAACCATAAACAATCAGTATGGGGTGGTGATGAGAAGGCGCAGGCGGTATGCCTGCAACAAACTGTGCAATTGTGTAAAGTGTATTGTGTGTAAAGTGTGTGTGTATAGAGCACCCGGTATTGGATTTAGTTAGCTTGTTTTTAATGCCGGAATGTTCTGCATGTTGCATGGGGGTGAGGCGATGAGAAGATGTGGATCAAAGGTCCGCATAACGCCTGTGTGCAGGGGAGTATGATCTTGCACATTCGGTTTTGAACTCAGCGGTATCGATTCAAAGCCGAGACAGTTCTGCAGTTC
>SKKI01000092.1 GCA_007121565.1 Phycisphaerae bacterium | reverse complement strand
TTTTGGCAAAACTTTCAATTGCACCGGCCTTCGCCGCCATTGCCCTGATAACCATACCTTTATGGACAGGTTCATCAGGAAAGTAGTTGGGACTAGAATGCCATGTTGATGATATTTGTGTCAATTTGTCAGGTTCCGAAGATCGGTCATAAATAGGAATGGGGGTCAAGTAAAGCTGAGACTTATATGTGTTGTAAAGAAAGTCGCCAAATGGATCGCCCGGATTTTCCGGGTAACTATTTTTATAAGCATAAGTCGTTCCGTCGAGATTATCCGGATCGGGGATTGAGCCGTCCAGCGTATAATAGATCACTGCATCGGGATCGGGATGGATTAGGGTCAATTCAAACGGTGCGGCGTGAAAGCCGCCCGAGTGTGAGAACACAGGCGGGGCCAGAACCTCCGTATGACCGAGGGTTGTATTGCTATTGCCCGGTGTCGGTTCGTCAAAGTAGTACCAATCATCACTGCCGTCCGGCTGGCGACCAAAGGAAATATCACGCGGCAGCTCAATCGGCTCGACGGCATCGATGACTGTCCCGTCCGGCGCTGTCAATTGAAGCCATTCGCCGCCGGAACTGATGCTGAAGTTCGTATGCAGTCGGTAGGCAAACTCTCCCTGAATCATTGGCTGTGCGATCTGCCCCTCGAAGGCGCCTACAAACCCATCGCCAATTCGAACCGGATTGTCCGAAGGTGTTGCAGCAGAAAACTCCGCGGCAGTGCTGTTGACCATTTGGCCGTTGATATACCAACGAAGCTGCATCGCCTCAAGGTCTCGTACCAGTTGAATGTGGGTCCATTCGCCTAATGCAATCGGTACAGAGGAATCAAATGCCTGATAGGGCTGCGCATTGCCGCCAGCCGTTCCATAAGCATAGTTCGGCCAGCCCTCCGGCTCAAGGGCAATTGTGCCTTCGCCGCCAAAGGCTTTATCCCATAGACTTTGGCGGCCGTGGAATGAGGCCGGCTTGACCCACATTGAAATAGCCATACTGCTTGTTGTCTGTAGCGAAGGGGCATTTAAAATACTGACGAACTGGTTATGCTGATGATCGAATTGCAGTGCAGGTCCGAGGGTTTCACAGGTGACCCTTTCCGGACCGTACAGGGTTCCATGGTTATCCTTCCCGGACGAATCCAACGCCAGCGAGCCGTCATTTTCGTCAAACAACCATTCTCCGACGACAGTATCTGCAGGCGCTATCCAATCTGATCCGGAACCGACCCCGCCGTAATAAGCTTTCCGATCCTTACCGGAGGCATAAATCTTGAGAAACGCGCCCGGATCGAGTATCACCTCTGGAAAGACCCAGCGGAAGGGCTGGTCCAGATCGTCGGTCAGGCCCCAACCGTCCAGGTTCACCGGCTCGGCTCCTGCGTTATACAGCTCGATCCAGTCCTCAAAGTCGCCGTCCTCATCGGCGATGGTACTGCCGTTAGAGGCCATAAACTCATTGATGACAACAGACTGCGCTCCTGCCGGCAGCGCCGCAACACACAACCCCAGCAGGAATACGCCTAACATGTTGACGATCATTCGACACATAGCACCCTCCCAACGGGTAAACAAAGTTTTCTCAACGCCTTAAGGTCTCGACAAAGACACGCACCTCAGGCAGCCTGAGACATTCAGATAATTTATTGTCTGAATATATCAAATTTTCTGCCAAAATACAAGCTTTTCCTGCCAATTTCCAAAAAAGATGCTACCGTCAAAGTAGGCGGGGCGCGAAAGTGTGCGAGGTTTTTCATAAATATTCGAAAAATAACGAGTTCATGTGAATCTGTCAAGCGTTAAGGCCTTATTTTGCAAGGGGTTAAAAAAGCCCCCTGACGGCCTTTTAAGCCGTAGGTCTTGGGTTCGAGTCCCAACTCACTCAGTTTCGGGTTCCTCATTGTGCCGGTTTTCAAAAAATGTATGTCGGTGCCACACTGAAATACATTTTCACGCTAAAATCCTCACACTTTTTACAAATTAATGTAGACGTTGCCTTATCGATCGCATATAATAATGGGGACGATTTTATGGATATTTTCAATCTTGAAATTTTTGGGCAGAAGAATGGATTTTAATTGTCCTGGGCAACCTAAGGCGTATCGTTTTTCCGGAGTCCGGTTATGAGAATTTTCATGCTTGGCTGGGAGTTCCCGCCGTATATCAGCGGCGGCCTCGGGACCGCTTGCCACGGCCTGACCCAGGCCCTCAGCGACCTCGGGCTGGACATTACCTTTGTCCTGCCCAAACCCATTGAGGTTCCGCAGAGCTCACACGTTAAAATGCTCAGCCCCTCGCAGATCTACGACCGGCGTCCGGACGCGCAGGCCGACAGCGCCGCCGAAGCGGCGGTGCGGGTAACCTTCCGTACGATTGACTCGCTGCTGAAACCGTA
This sequence comes from Phycisphaerae bacterium, assembly GCA_007121565.1. GTDB lineage: Bacteria > Planctomycetota > Phycisphaerae > Sedimentisphaerales > Anaerohalosphaeraceae > T3Sed10-213. The sequence goes on along the minus strand of SKKI01000092.1, from coordinate 1,908 downwards.
CGCCACGCCGGAGTACTACCAGCAGCGCATTGACGAAATCATCCAGGAAAAAGCCGAGCAGCAGGGCTTTTCCGATGCCGAACAGAATGAAGCGCTGCAGCAGTGGGAAAATCTCGCGCACCAGTCTATTGGCAGCGGACAATATGGCGGGGATATGTACACCGAAGTCCATCGCTATGCCGCCGCGGTCGCCCGACTGGCGCTTCAGGAAGAATTTGATGTAATTCACGCGCATGACTGGATGACCTATCCGGCCGGCATTGCCGCCGCGGCGGTGACCGGCAAGCCGCTTGTTGTGCACGTCCATTCGACCGAGTTTGACCGCAGCGGCGAGCATGTCAACCAGATGATTTACGATATTGAACGTCGTGGTATGCATGCCGCGCACAAGGTCATTGCCGTCAGCTACCTGACACGAAACATCATCATCAGCCGGTACGGCGTTCTCGGCGACAAGGTCGAGGTGGTCTATAACGGCGTGGAGCAAAACACCGAGCATCGGGTGGCCTTTAACAACATCGGCATTCGCAGCGACGAGAAAATCGTCCTGTTTTTGGGCCGTATTACTATGCAGAAAGGTCCGGAATATTTCCTGATGGCCGCCCGAAAGGTCCTTGAAGAGATCGAGAATGTTAAATTTGTCATGGCCGGCACCGGCGATATGATGCACCGGATTATCGAAATGGCCGCCCAGATGGGCATCGGCCACAAGGTGCTGTTTACCGGTTTTTTGCGCGGCAAGGACGTGCAGCGTGTCTATGAGATGGCCGATTTGTATGTGATGCCCTCGGTCTCGGAGCCATTCGGCATTGCCCCGCTGGAGGCGCTGAACTACGACGTACCGGTGCTGATCAGCAAGCAAAGCGGCGTCGCCGAGGTCCTGACCCACGTCCTGAAGGTGGACTTCTGGGACATTACCGAAATGGCCAACAAGATTGTCGCCGTCCTGAAGTATCCTCCGCTGCAACTGACCCTGCGGGAGCACGGCAACTTTGAAGTGCGGCGGCTTCGCTGGTCCGGGGCCGCACAGAAGTGCTTGAAGATCTACAACGAGATGTTTCAGCACGCGTGAGAACAACAAAACGGATTTAAGAAAAATGAGGGTGCAGCTATGGCATCGGTTTGTTTTTATTTTCAGGTTCACCAGCCCTTCCGCCTGAGGCATTACACGGTCTTCGACCATTCGCCGCGTTATTTTGACGAGTTCAAGAACGCCTCCATCTGCCGCAAAGTCGCCGACAAATGCTACCTGCCGACCAACCGGCTGTTGCTGGATATTATTCGCCGCAATGAGGGGCGTTTTCGCGTGGCTTTCAGCCTGACCGGCGTGGTCATTGAGCAATTCCAGAAATACTGCCCGGAGGTACTGAGCACCTTTGACGCCCTGGCCGAGACCGGCTGCGTGGAGTTTCTGGCCGAGACCTACCACCACAGTCTCAGTTTTCTTTACTCGCGCGAGGAGTTCCTCGAACAGATCAACAGGCACACCGAGACCATCGAACGGCTGTTTGGCCAAAAGCCTCGCGTCTTTCGCAATACCGAGCTGATTTACAACAATCGTCTGGCCGAGATGATCGAATCCATCGACCGCTTTGACGGTATTCTGGCCGAGGGAGCCGATCATATTCTCGGCCATCGCAACAGCAATTTTCTCTACCGACCCGCCGGCTGCAGCCGCCTGGCGCTGCTGCTGAAAAATTACTCCCTGAGCGATGACATCGCCTTTCGATTCAGCAATCGCGGCTGGAAGGAGTATCCCCTGACCGCTGAGAAATTCGCCCGGTGGATCAATCGCGTCAACGGCAACGGCCACATCGTCAACCTCTTTATGGATTATGAAACGTTCGGCGAGCACCAGTGGCACGATACCGGCATTTTTGACTTTATGCGGCATCTGCCCGAGGAAAT
>SKKI01000329.1 GCA_007121565.1 Phycisphaerae bacterium | reverse complement strand
TTGCAGCTTTCGACCGTGGGCAAGATTATGCAGCAGCGGATTCAGGACCGCCTGATGGCCGAGGGGGTGACGATTGTCGATCCGCTCAATACATGGATAGACGCCCGCGCCGAAATCGGTCAGGATACGATTATCGAACCGTTTACCTATCTGCACGGCCGGATCCGCATCGGCGCCAACAGCCGTATCGGCGCCGGCTGCGTCACGACCGATCCGAGCGGCCACGGCGCCGCGGCGATTGTTATTGGCGACGGGGCGACCATTGGGCCCGGCTCGGTGCTCAAGGCGCCGGCATGCGTTGCCGACGGGCGGACGGTTGCGCCCGGCTCTGTCATCGGCGATGGGGATCAACACACCTGCAATGATCAGGAGAGACATCATGCTTAGTCGACCATCCCTTGTGTTCAGCGGCTCGGCCAATCCGGACCTGACGACGGCGATATGCGGTTATTTGAATGCCAAGCCCGGTCGGGTGACGATTGAGCGATTTCCGGATGGCGAAAAACTGATCAAACTGGAGTCCGAGGTGCGGGGACGCGACTGCTTTGTGGTCCAGCCGACCTGTGCGCCGGTGGATGAGAACCTGGTTGAGTTGCTAATCTTTCTGGATTGCCTGTGCCGGGCCAGTGCCGACAGGGTCACGGCGGTGGTGCCGTATTACGGCTATGCGCGTCAGGATCGCAAAGATGCCGGGCGTGTGCCGATTACCGCCAAGCTGATTGCCAATGTCATCACGGCCGCCGGGGCCGATCGGGTACTGTCGGTGGATATGCACGCCAATCAGCTTCAGGGATTTTTTGATATTCCGATTGACCACCTCTCAGCCGAGCCGGTGATTGTCGAGTATCTGCGTCAGAAAAAGATCAAAGACCTTACGGTGGTTGCCCCGGACGTGGGCAATATCAAATTGGCCTCGCGCTATGCCACGGCCCTGCACGGGGAGCTGGCGATCATTCACAAGCGGCGCATCAGCGGCAAGGAAGTGCTCTGTGAGGAATTTATAGGCAATGTCAAAGACCGCAATATCGTGATGGTCGATGATATGATCTCCACCGCAGGTACCATCTGCGGCGCGGCGCACATGGCCAAAAAGCTCGGCGCCCGCAACATTTACGCCGGGGCGACGCACGGCGTGTTCTCACACCCGGCGGTCGAGAAGCTTCGGGACGCCCCGATAGATGAGGTGTTCGTGACCGATACGATTCCGGTGCACGAGCAGTCGCGTCAAATCAAGAACCTGAAAATCCTGAGCGTGGCCGAGCTGCTGGGTGAGGCGATTCGGCGGATTCATATGAACGAGTCGGTCAGCTCCATGTTTGCGCCGCAGTAGCGAGCGGTTTTTCGAAACTATCGATAAGCATTAAGAATAGAAACACTTTTATAATGAGGGTCGTATGGCAACAGAAACATTACGTTTAAGTGCGGACATCCGTGAGAAACCGGGGTCTAATCAATCGCGGCGCCTGCGTCATGCGGGAATGCTCCCGGCAGTGGTCTACGGCCACGGACAGGACCCGATTTCCATCGCGGTCAATACCCATGATTTTATCAAAGGCCTGCACCACGGGCATCGGCTGTTTAATGTCGATCTGAAAGGGCAATCCGAGACCCTTCTGCTCAAGGATGTGCAATATGACTACCTGGGCAAAGACATTATCCACGTCGATTTGATTCGCGTGGACCTGACCGAGCGGGTGACCGTCGAGGTGCCGCTGGAGTTTCGCGGCGTGGCCAAGGGCACAACCGCCGGCGGTATTCTCGATGAGGTGATGACACACCTTGAGATTGAGTGTGAAGTAACCCGGATTCCGGATGAAATTGCTGTGATCGTGCGTGAGCTGGAAGTGGGCGACGCCCTGCACGCCAAAGATATCCAGATTCCGGAAGGCGCTGAGCTCAAGACCGATCCTGAGGCGCTGGTGGTGATCTGTCACGAGACCAAGGCCGCCGCGTCTGAGGAAGAGTTGGTCGAAGGCGAAGAAGCCGCCGCCGAAGGGGCCGAGCCGGAAGTGCTTACCGAACGCAAGCAAGAAGAGGCCGAGTAACGCCGGCGCCGCGTCGGCTACGGGTGGTGCGCTATGGCTGGACTATTGGCCACGTTGTTCGGCGGTTCGGATGTGCTGGATCAGGGCGCCTCGAAGCGCCTGATTGTCGGGCTGGGCAACCCCGGAGCCAAGTACGAACGGACACGGCATAACGCCGGATTTATGGTCCTCGATGCGCTGGCCGAGCGTTTGGGCGTTGCCATCGGCCGAAAAGCTTTCGGCGGCCGGGTCGCTGAGACGACGCTGGGCGACAGGAAGCTGGTTTTGCTCAAGCCCCAGCAGTTTATGAATCGCAGTGGGCATGTCACCGCCACGGCGGCGGGCTATTACAAGATACCGCCTCGAGATGTGATGGTGGTGCTGGATGATCTGGCGCTGCCGGTCGGGCAGATTCGTCTGCGGGCCAAAGGCTCGGCCGGCGGGCATAACGGCCTCAAAGATATGATCGCGCGGCTCGGCACGGATGCGTTTGCCCGGCTGCGGGTGGGCATCGACGACGCCGCACAGCGCGATACGGTCGATTATGTCCTGTCGCGATTTGACAGCGACCAGCAGGCCGCCGTCGAGCAGGCCGCGGCCCGGGCGGTTGAGGCCCTGTTGTGCTGGGCACAGGACGGCATCGAGGCGGCGATGAATCGCTATAACAGCCGGGCGGTGTCCGGCGAAACAGAGAGTCAGAACAAACAATAAAAAAGCGGCACCGTGCCGCTGAACGACACTGAACGTAACCCATAAAAAAGAAACCTACTCTATCGGGAGGTACACAATTTGGAAACGGCAGTAAAACGAATGTATGAAGGCTTGTTCCTGGTCGACACGGCGATTGCCGCCGCGGACTGGGACCTTGTATGCGAGACGATTAACCGGATTCTGGACAAGGCCGAGGCCGAGGTCGTATCGTTTCGCAAGTGGGACGAACGGAAGCTGACGTATGACATCGGCAAGGTGTCGCGCGGCACGTATATCCTGGTGTATTTCAATTGCGATCCGCTGCGGGTCAATGAGATTGAACGCGATGTGCAGTTGTCCGAAACACTGCTGCGGGTGATGATCCTGCGAACGGATCGGATGACCCAGGACGACATCGAAAAGGCCACGCCGCTGATGGTGGCCGAAAAGCAGGCCGAAGAAGAAGCGGCCCAGGCGGCAGCGGAGGCAGCCGAAGCAGAAAAGGCCCGCGCCGCTGAGGCGCCCGAGACCGGCAGCGACAGCGACGTCAACGTGACCGACGAAAGCCAAGAGAGCCAGGAAGGCCACCAGGCCGGCGACGCCGAGAATACCGCCTCACCCGAAGACCCGCAGCAGCACTAAAGGCTGCCTCCGGCAGGCCCGAATTAAACAGGAAAGGATAGCGATGGCTAGTTTAAATAAAGTATTGCTGATGGGAAATATGACTCGTGATCCACAGTTGTCGTACCTGCCCAGCCAGACGCCGGTGGTCGAGTTTGGCCTGGCGATGAGCCGCAAGTACAAGAAGCAGGACGGTACGATGGCCGAGGACACCTGCTTTGTTGATTGTCAGTTATTCGGCAAACGCGCCGAAGTGGTGAACAAATATTTCAAAAAGGGCGAGCCGATTTTTGTCGAAGGACGGTTGAAATTCGACCGGTGGCAGGCCCAGGACGGGTCCACCCGAAGCAAATTGCGCGTCTTTGTCGAGAACTTTGAATTTATCGGCAGAGGCGGCGGGCAAGGCGGTCAGGGCGGCGGGTATGGTGAGTCGTCCAGCGCCGGCGGGTATGGCGGCGGCGATATGGGCGGACCGCCGCAGCCCGAGGTCCCGAACGACGACATCCCGTTTTGAGAAATGTTAAGCAGTCCCGTCCGCTGCGGGCGAGACTGTCAGCGTGATAAACCCGTAAAACGAATTTAGAGATTGACAGGAAAGATGTTATGAAAACCACACGAAGACCCACCTCTTCACGGCGTAAACGCACGTTGATGACGATTCGTGAGCAGACCCAATGCCGGTTCTGCCGCGACGGCAAAAACTATATCGACTACAAAGACCTCGAGACCATCAGCAAGCTGGTAACCAATCGCGGCAAGATTTTTTCCCGCAAGCGCAGCGGCAACTGTGCCGGCTGTCAGCGGAAGGTCAAACGCGCCATCAAGCGGGCCCGTTTTATGGCCCTGCTGCCCTACACGACCTGATGGGCGTCGGACAACGATTGGCTGAAAATAATCACACTAATTTGAGACACAGGAGTACCACAATGGAAGTTTTGTTGTGCAGTGATGTAGAAAAGCTGGGGTGGCTTGGCGATATTGTTGATGTAAAAGAGGGTTATGCTCGTAATTACTTGCTGCCGCAGGGACTGGCTACGGTTCCAAGCGAGGCCAATATCAAGGCGCTGGCCGAGGAAAAAGCCCATCGTGCCGAGGCCCGACAGTTGGTTTTGGAGCAAAAACAGCGGTTGGTCGCGGCGGTTCAGGACGCCGAGGTGGCCCTGACGGCCAAAGCCAACGAGCAGGGGCATCTGTTCGGCTCCGTTACCGAGCGCGATATTGCTGAAAATTTACGTCAACAAGGCTTTGACGTTGCGGACGAAATGGTTAAAATGGACGGTCATATAAAGGAGCTGGGTGTCAGTGAGGTTACGGTGCGTGCCGCGGCCGATCTGACGGCAACCGTTCGAGTGGTCGTTAATTCGCAGGAACAAACCGTTGACGCAACACACGAAAGCAACAGCGCGTAAATACGATACGCAATCGCTCAGCGATGCGGCCCTGCAGGATGTGCTGGCCGGTCGCACGCTGCCGGCCTCGCCGGAGGCTGAAGCGGCGGTCTTGGGAGCGATGATTCTGGATCGGGAATGTATCGGCCCGGTCGTTGAACGCATTGAGGCCGACTATTTTTCGCGTACCGAACACCGGTTGATCTATGAGGCGCTGCTGGGGTTGTATGAGACCAACAGCAGCATCGATTTGGTGCTTCTGCGGGATGTCCTGAAAAAACAGGATCATCTGGAGGCTGCCGGCGGCGTGGAGTATCTGGTCAAGGTGGCCGAATCGGTTCCCACCTCGGCCAATGCCGAGTATTACGCCTCAATTGTGCGTGAAAAGGCGATGCTGCGCGAATTGGCGCGTACGTGTGCCGAGATTATGCAGGATGCCTGCGAGCAGGCCGGCGATGTCGGCGAAAAGCTCGACCTGGCCGAGCAGCGCATCTTTGCCGTGACGGAAAAAAAGATCACCGGCGCGGCCGTGCCGGTCAAGAGCCTGATTACCGAGGCGTTTGAGGCCATTGAGGCCCGCAAAGGGGCCCACGTAACGGGACAGCCGACGGGATTTGAGGAACTTAACCAGATGCTGTGCGGCCTGCAAAACGGCGAGATGATTATTGTTGCCGCGCGGCCGAGTATGGGCAAGACCAGCTTTGCGCTGAATATGGCCGAGCATCAGGCTGTCGATGAGAACATCCCGGTGGTTATCTTTTCCCTTGAAATGAGCCGTCAGCAGTTGACCGAGCGTCTGTTGTGCAGCCGGTCGGGTGTGGATTCCCAGCTTGTCCGCAAAGGGATACTCAGTACCGATCAGTTTGCCGAATTGACGCGGGCCGGGGGGGAGTTGTTCGAAAAGCCGCTGTTTATTGACGATACGCCGGGCCTGACGCCGATGATGATTCGCGCCAAGTGCCGCCGGCTCAAAAGCCAGTACGATATTCAGGCGGTCTATATTGATTATATGCAGTTGATGGCGTTGGGCGGGCGTGTCGAGTCGCGCCAGCAGGAAATCAGCACGATCTCGCGGCAGTTGAAGGGCCTGGCCCGCGAGCTGGAGGTGCCGGTGGTGGTACTGAGCCAGCTCAATCGCGCTGCCGAAGGACGTGAGGGACATCGCCCGCGGATGAGCGATCTGCGCGAAAGCGGCAGTATCGAACAGGATGCCGACGTGGTGATGCTGCTGCATCGCGAGGCGTATTATCACCGCGGCGATCCCGGCTGGGAAGAGGAGAACCCTGAAAAAGTCAATACGGCCGAGATTATCATCGCCAAACAGCGAAACGGCCCGACGGACGTCGTGGAACTGATCTTTGACGGGCGCCTGACGCGGTTTAAGCCCAAATACCATGAGCCGGCGCCATTTTAATGGCCGCCGCCCGAAAAAAACATTAACCCAGGACGCCGGTCGCTGGCCGGGGCTTTTGATTAAAACCAAGCTATGCAAAACCTGTGTTTTAACATGAATATGCCCAGACCCGGGACACCTCGGGTGCTGCATCGGCAAGTGAGCCATAATTCTGTTGGGAGACATCAATGCGATTAGGATATGGATGGCTGCTGGGGGTTTTTGTCATCACGGCGGTCGGTTTTGCACAGCGACCGCCGGAGCCTGCCGAGGGGCTGGTCATCAGCCGTCTGGAGACGGCCGGCAATGTCACGCTGAGGCGGGCTGAGATTCTTTCTCAGGCCAGTCTGCGGCCCGGTCAGCGATTCAGCGCTGCCGAGGCAACCGCCGACGCCCAGCGTATCGCGCGGCTGGAAGGGGTCGAGACGGCCTACTACAGTGTTGACATTGTTGAGCAGCGCGTGGTCCTGACCTATGTGGTGGTCGAACAAAATCTGGTGCGTTCACTGGCGATTCGCGGCAACGAGCATTTCAGCGATTCGCGTCTGGTCAGGGAATTGCCGTTTTCCCGGGGCGATTACCTGGACGTGTTTGCGGTGCGGGCCGGCCGCGATGCCATCGAACAGCTCTACCGCAAGCGCGGCTATGCCTGGGTGTCGGTGACGATTGATGAAGCGGCGCTGGCGGTCGGTCAGGTGGACTACACCATCGCCGAAGGGCCGCGACCCCGCATTCAGGCGGTACGCTTTGTGGGCAATCGGGCCTTCAGCGACCGGGAACTGCGAAAAGCGGTGGATACCCGAGTTCGGAAGTTCTTGATTTTTCAGCAGTATTACAACCCCCAGACGGTCGAAGACGATCAGCGCACACTGGTACGGGTCTATCAGGATCGGGCATTTCTGGATATCCGGGTCAGCAGCGAGGTGGCCTTTGACGAGGACAAGTCGTCGGCCGAGGTGACGTTTCACATTGAAGAGGGGCCGGTCTATCGGGTCGAGTCGATCCGTTTTACGGGCAATACGTTTTATGAAGACTGGCAGTTGGGCCAGGATTTACGGCTGCGCGAGGATTTTTATTACAGTCATGATCGGGCCGAGGCGGACGCTCGAAAGATCCGGTCGCTCTATCGCCGGCGCGGGTTTGTGGATGCGCAGGTGGAGTTGAGGCGGTCCTTTCTTGACCAGCCCCGTGTGGCGGTGGACTTTGTGATTACCGAAGGCGACCGCTGCCGTATCGGGGAGGTGCTCATCATCGGCAATACCACCATCAAGGACCACGCCATACGGCGGGTGCTGGATGAGGAAGGCTTTGCGCCGGGGACCTGGTACGACGCCGACGCGGCGCGGGGAGACGGCACCGGCCAGTTGGAACGGATTGTCCAGCATACCGTCGTGACCGAATCGGTTCAGATTACCCCCGTCGATGACGATCCGGACATACGGGATGCGGTGGTCAATATTACCGAAGGTCAGACCGGTTCGATTATGCTGGGCGCCGGCGTGGCCAGCGGAATGGGCCTGGTCGGCAGTATCACGCTGGATCAGCGCAACTTCGACATCACCGACTGGCCGGACAGTTTCGGCGACCTTTTCACCGGCAGGGCATTCCGCGGCGCCGGCCAGCGGCTGCGCATTTCGCTCAACCCGGGCACGGTGTACAGCACGTACTCGATTCAGTTTACCGAACCGTATTTATTTGACCAGCCGGTGTCGCTGGATGTGGGCGGCTCGAGTTTGACCTGGTATCGCGACAGCTATGACGAAGGGCGTTTGACCGGAACCATCGGCCTGGAGAAACGGTATCAGGACGATTGGCGCAGAGGGATTTCATTCCGCGGCGAAGAGGTTCGCATCACCGATCTGCACCCCGACGTGGCGCGGGAAATTCGCGCTGTCCAAGGCGGCAACGCACTGTACGGCACGCGCTTTTTCGTTCGCCGCGACCGTACTGACAGCCGCTTTTTGCCGACGGAGGGGTATCATTTTGACGCCGGCTATGAGCAGGTCTTCGGTGATTTTACGTTCGGCATTCTCAGCGGCACCCAGCGGTGGTACTATACGCTGTATGAGGACCTGGCCGAGCACAAAACGGTATTGGAGACGAAGATTCACGGCGGGACGGTGGTCGGTTCGGCGCCGATGTTTGAGAAGTTTTACGCCGGGGGTATCGGGTCAATTCGCGGGTTTCGCTACCGCGGCATCAGTCCCCGAAGCGGTCCTCTGGACGATGCGGTCGGCAGTGACTGGCTCGTCATGGGCAGCGCCGAGGTGGCCGTGCCGCTGGGCAGTGAGACATTTGCGTGGCTGTTTTTTGGCGATGCCGGGATGATCGATTCCGGCCCGGTCCGTTCGTCTCTCGGCACGGGCATCCAGATCCGGATTCCGCAGTTTTTCGGACCGGTACCAATACGGCTGCAACTGGCCACCCCGCTTAGCAAGGACGATAAAGACGAAACACAGGTGTTCAGCTTTTCCATGGGCGCGCTGTTCTGAGCCGTAAAATAGAGTTGTCTCACGCGGCGGTGATGCGTTTTGTGTTGGCGAAAAGAAATCAACAGGTTGCTGTAATTTTTAGTTTTTATGTTCAGTCTGTCTGAACAGAAAGGAAGACAATGAAGACACGAGTATGGTTGATGGTGGCCGCGGCGATTGTTTCAGCGGGTATTTTTTGGCAGGGCTCCCTGGAGGCCGATGCGCTGGGCACGCCCAAGGTCGCAGTGGTCGATGTAACGCGGGCGCTGGAAAACAGCGAAAAGCATCAGGCCTGGACCGAGCGTATGGACGCCGAACAGGAGCGTATTCGCGGGGAAATTCGCCAGATGCGCGACGAGCTCGAGTCGCTCGAACAGCAGCTTCGGATGCTGCGGCGCGGCAGCGCCGATTACATCCGGTATGCCCAGGAGTTTACAGAAAAACGGGCTGTTTTTGAAGCGCGCAATTCCTTTTATGAGGACAAAATGACCGCCGAAATGCAGCACTGGACCGAGGGGCTGTATCGTGAACTGCTCGAGGCGGTCGATCGGGTGGCGCAGCAAAAAGGCGTCGATCTGGTGCTGGCCAAAGAGCAGTTGGATTTGCCGGCGCCGAGTTTGCGGGATTTCATGCTGACGCTCAAAACCCGCAAAGTGCTGTATAATGATGACCGGCTGGACATCACCGCTGAGGTGCTGGCCGTGCTGGACAGTCAATAGCCGTTCTTCGTTTTGCGTTTTTGGTTTCTATGCAGGCATCCGATAAAACAATAACACTGGCGGCGCTGGCCGAAACGCTCGGCGCTGAGCTTATCGGCGGTGACGGCCGGACCGTGATTTCCGGGGTCAATACGATCCGCCAGGCCGGGCCGGCCGAGGTGTGTTTTCTGACCGTTGAAAAATACCGCCCCCTGCTGGACCGTACGCAGGCGGCAGCGGTGCTGGTCGCCGAGCCGGTGGATGGCTGTCCGGTCGCCCAGCTTGTCGTCGATGAGGTCAATACGGCGCTGATTACAGTGCTGCGTTATTTTGAGCCGCCGCTTAAGAGGCTCTCGGGCATCGATCCGGCCGCGGCGATTGATCCGACTGCGCGCGTCGATGCGACCGCGGCGATCGGGCCCCAGGCGGTGATTGGTCCCGATGCGCACATCGGCCCCGATACGGTAATCGGCCCGGGTTGTGTCATCGGCCAGGAAACGACCATCGGCGCCAACTGCCGGCTGGATGCCAATGTCGTGGTCTATCACCGCTGCCGGATCGGCGATGACTGTATTATTCAGGCCAACGCGACCATCGGTTCAACAGGATTCGGCTATGTCTCGATTGACGGGCAACACGAGCTGGTCCCCCACAACGGCGGGGTCATCATCGAAGACGCCGTGGAAATCGGCGCCAACACCTGCATCGATCGGGCCAAATTCGGTAATACCGTTATCGAGACCGGTACAAAAATTGATAATCTCGTCCAGATTGGTCACAATGTGCGCATTGGACGGGCATCCCTGTTGGCCGGCCAGTGCGGTTTGGCCGGCAGCGCCGTTTTAGGCGACGGTGTTGTGCTGGCCGGCCAGTGCGGTTTGGCCGACCATGTGGTCGTTGGCGACAGAACCATCGCCGGCGGCGGCACCGGAATTACCGTCGACGTCGGCTCGGATCAAAAAGTATTTGGCTTTCCGGCCCGCGATATTCGCGCAGAACTGAAAAGTGTAGCCGTCTATCAGAAACTGCCCGAACTGGCCAAAGAACTGAAACTACTGTCCAAAAAAGTCCAACGCCTTGAAGCAGCAAAAAACCATCAAGACCGAAGCCAGACTGACCGGTAAAGGATTGTTCGGCGGCAAGGAGACACGCATCGTGTTTCGCCCGGCCCATCCGGACACCGGCGTGGTGTTTGTCCGCACGGATCTGGAGCCCTCTGTGCAGGTAGCGGTGCTGCCGGAAAACATCGTCCAGCGCGACCGCCGCTCGGCGCTGCAGAACGGCGAGGCGGTGATTGAAACACCGGAACATTGTATGGCGGCGATTTATGCGCTGGATATTGATAATGTGCTGATCGAGGTCGAAGGGCCCGAGCTGCCCGGGTTTGACGGAAGCAGCGATGAGTATTTTCGCACATTGCAGCGCTGCGGCATTGAACTGCAGCAGGCCGCCCAGCAGCCGATTGTTATCAGCGAATCGGTCTGTATTACCGAAGGCGACAAGAGCATTTATGCCCTGCCGTATGCCGGCAACGGGCTGAGTCTGACCTATGATATGGATTATACCCAGCACACCGGTGTCGGAAGGCAGATTTACTCCTGTGAGCTGAATGAATCGACCTATGGACAGAATCTGGCCCGGGCCCGGACGTTTGTGCTGGAAGCCGAGGCGCGGCAGATGCAGTCGGCCGGCATCGGCACGCATCTGGGGCCGCGCGACATTCTGGTCATCAGCTCGGACGGGCCGATCAAGAACGCGTTTCGCTGGCCGGATGAATGCGTTCGGCACAAAGTAGTCGATCTGATCGGCGATCTGCGCCTGGCCGGGCGGCCGATTGTCGGGCGCATCGTGGCCTACAAAACCGGCCATCTGCTCAACCAGAAACTGGTTACCCGGCTGATCGAGACCAGTCGGCGAAATGAACAGCAAAGGGCCCTGTCCGGCAAGCCGCTGCTGGATATTCGGCGCATCCAGAAAATTCTGCCGCACCGTTATCCATTTCTGCTGGTCGATAAGGTCATAGAGATCGACGGCAGCCGGCGCATTCGATGCGTGAAAAATGTAACGTTCAATGAGCAGTTTTTCCAGGGGCATTTTCCCTCGTCTCCGGTGATGCCGGGGGTGCTGATTGTTGAGGCACTGGCCCAGGCGTCCGGCTTGCTGTTTGCCCAAACGCTGGAGCATACGGGAAAACTGGCCGTACTGCTGACGATGGACGCGGTCAAAATTCGAAAATCGGTGGTGCCGGGCGATCAGTTGATTCTGATCGCCGAGGCCGACAAGGTACGCAGCCGGGCGGCCAAGTGCATCTGCACCGCCATGGTCGGCGACGACGTGGTTGCCGAGGCTCAGCTTAAATTTATGCTTGTGGACGATGATGTCTAACTCGTCCGTACACTGTGAGAGGTTCTGGATTTAATGAAAAATCGGAGGTATCAGCTATTATGACGTGTCAGATCCATCCGACGGCGTTTGTTGCGCCCAGCGCTGAGCTGGGATCGAATGTGGTGGTCGGGCCGTTCAGTTTTGTCGATGAGCAGGTGCGCATCGACGACGGAACGGTTCTCGATACACATGTGGTGATCGGCAAAGACACCCGCATCGGTAAAAATACGCGGGTCTTTGCGGGCGCAGTGCTGGGGCGTCCGCCGCAGATTCTGGGTATGGATGACAATACGAAGATCGGTCGCCTGGTGATCGGCGATAACAATATCATCCGCGAGCACGTGACCATCCATCCGAGTATGTATCCGGATCAGGAAACGGTTGTCGGCAGCAATAATTTGCTGATGATCGGCGTGCACCTGGGCCACGACTGCATCCTCGAGGACAAAATCGTGATTAGCAATTACTCACAAATCAGCGGTCACTGCAAGATCCAGACCGGCGCCTGGCTCAGCGGGATGGTGGCGGTGCATCAGTTTGTGACGATCGGCAAGTGGTGTTATGCAGCCGGCTATACCGGCATCAATCACGATGTGCCGCCGTTTGTGATTGTCAGCGGCCATTATCCGGTGGAGGTCCGAGCGATTAACAAACGCGGGCTGTCGCGCGCGGGACTGAATGACAACCAGCAGAACAATGTGTACGACGCGTTCAAATTTATCTGGCGCAGTGAAGAGCCGGTGCTGGAGCGTGTCAAGGCGCTGCTGGCCCGGAACGGGCTCGATGAGAACGTACGGGCGATGTGCGATGCGATTATGACCAGCAGCCGCCAGCGATTCGGACGCAGCCTCGAATTGAACCGACAATAAAACTGTTCAGCACAGCTATCCTGGCTGTGTTCACGGCCCGCCGGGCCTGCGGGACTTTAAATCAAAAAGGAAAGCAATGAAAACACTGCGAACGGCCGTTATCGGGGCCGGCAAAATGGGCAACATTCACGCCAAAGTCTATGACCAACTAGATGAGGCGATACTGACGGCGATTGCCGACACAAACACCGAGCGGGCCGAGGCGCTGGCCGAGCGATACGGCTGTGAGGCGACCGACGATCCGGCATCGCTGCTGGGCAAGGTGGACGCGGTGACGATCGCCGCTTCAACAGCGGCGCATCTGGAACTGGCCGAGCTGTTCATCGCAAACGGCGTGGCGGTGCTGATCGAAAAGCCGCTGGCCGCCTCAGCCGAGCAGGGACGACGGATCGTCGAGCTGTCCCGACAGCATGGCGTGGTGGTGGCGGTGGGCCACTCGGAGCGCTGCAATCCGGTGGTGCAGGCGATGAAACGGCTGAATATCGAGCCGAAATTTATCGAGGCCCACCGCATCAGTCCGTATCCGTTTCGCTCGATGGATATCGGGGTGGTGCTGGACGTGATGATTCACGACATTGACATTATCCTGTCGCTGGCCAACAGCACACCGGTCAAGGTCGAGGCGATCGGGGTCAATGTGATTGCCGACAGCGAGGATATCTGCAACGCTCGGGTGATATTTGAAAACGGCTGCATCGCCAACATCACCGCCTCGCGTTTGGCGCTCAAAACCGAACGCAAAGTCCGGGTGTTCAGCCGACAGGCATACCTGAGTCTGGATTTCTTCCGCAAAGAGGGCATCGTCATCAAAGCCGACCCGAATGTGGATGTGGTCAAGTGGATTCGCCAGCGTCAGCAAGAAGAGGAGTTTGATTTTTCGCAGGTCAACTGGCCCGAACTGCTGCACATCGAACAGCTTCAAATCACCGACGCCGAGCCGCTTAAAGTTGAGCAGCAATCGTTTTTGAAGGCTATCCGCGACGGCGGGCGTCCCGAAGTAACCGCCGAAGACGGTCTGGCCGCACTGGAATGCGCCGAACAAATCCTTGCCGGCGTGGGCCAGCATAAATGGTAAGCGGCGCTCTATTGTCCGCCTTTGAGTTTGCCGCTGTAAAGCTGCATGGCGCGAATACCTACAATGCTGACAATCTTGGCCTGCAAGGTCCGGATGGCGATATTGCGCCCGATCATAAACGTCCACATCACGGACGATTTATAGTAGAGAACCTGTGCCAGCGGTCTTACTTTTCTGTATAACAGATCCAACCGTTTGAGTTTTTCGTTTGTGGTTAAATCTCTGACGAATCGGTAGGTGTTGTGGGCCGTATTGCCGCTGACGTTGAGCAGACGGCCGGTCCGGCTCTGCAAGAACTGTGAGATATCGGCCGTAACCAGTTCCACCGCGGCTAAAAACTCACCGATGTCCGGGGCGAGCAGCGGATTTTTGGTCTCCGGGAAATAAAGCCCGGCAATACGCTGGATGAGGGCGGGGATTTCCAGTTTGAGCGGCTCGACCCAGTCGGGGTTGATTTTCTTTTGCAGCAGCAGTCGCCGCTTGCAATCATTGATCAACGCCAGGGCTTGTTGATCGGTCTGGTTTTCAGGTAAGACGGTGTCCAAATCTTCCTGGATATTTTCCTTGACCCGACGCGACAGGTAATAGCTTCGACCCCGTTTTACTGCCACAATACTGAGCAGGGTCGCCACAACACCAAGCATAAACCAGAAAAAAGAGATATGGGCTGCAAGCATCATCTTAAAATCCGAATCAGGGTTTCAGTCGATTAGGGAGTTTTATTTTGGAACAGAATGCCTGATAAAATACAGCAGTCAAACGACGATGTCAAAGCCGAACCATTGCTTAAAGTCAAAAGAAACAATATTGTTAGGCGGGCTGTTAAAAAATAAATTTTCTCTTAAATTTTCTTGATTTTTAAACAAAATACCCTATAATAACCGATGTAATGTTTAGGAGCTGTGTTATGGACGATATGGCGGAAATGCACCCTCGCGTTCTCGTGGTTGAGGATGATCACGGTTACCAGCATCTATTAAGGCTGGCTTTGAAGCGATTGGGGTGTATCTGTGATATTTGTTCTGACGGCAGGAGCGCCTTGGATTCTATTACTTCCACTCCCTACGATCTGGTCATTGTCGATATCCATATCCCCGAAGTAGACGGCTTTATGGTCGCCTGCCAGTTGCGTGAAATGGGTTGTGCGCTGCCGTTGG
>SKKI01000113.1 GCA_007121565.1 Phycisphaerae bacterium | reverse complement strand
GGTCATGAGATGGAATTGACCGATGCTGTCGATCATTAAAGACATTCTGCAAAAGCCGACTGATGAACTGGGGCGTTTGAGCCGCTTTATCCTGACCCAGATTCGCATCTGGCGGCAGTGTTTCCGCCTGCTGGCGGCCAATCGCGCGTTCACCCAGGCCGCGGCGCTGGCCTATCACACCCTCTTTGGTATTGTCCCGCTGGCGATTGTGATGCTGATGGTCTTTCAAATGTTTCCGGGCTATCGCGATTTGGGGCACAAGGTGCGTCATTTCGCCTATGAGCAATTCAACCTGGATCAAATCAGGTATCCCGTCCCGGAGGACCCTGTCATCGACGAGATTGAAATAGACGACGAAGAAGACGATGACGATGAACCGGAGATGATCGCGATCACCGATCAGATTGACGCGCTGGTAGAGCGATATATGGCGCGCATCAGTACGGGGGCCATTACCATCGTCGGCGCGATAGTGGTACTCTGGGCGGCGGTTCGGCTGCTGATGATTATCGAGCGGGCATTCAATGCGATCTGGCATGTGCGCACCAAACGCAGCCTGATTCATCGGATTGTCTATTATTCTTGGATATTGATGTTCGGGCCGATTCTGCTGGCTCTGGCCATTTATATCAGCACGCGGTATCTGCTGCGCGACGAGATTGAAGTCTGGCTGCTGGGCTATATCCGGGCAATCTTCCCATTTTTGGTCACCTTTGGGCTGCTGTTTTTCCTGTACACGGTCATGCCCAATACCAAGGTCAACCCCGTCCCGGCCTTTTGGGGCGCGCTGGCAGCGACGCTGCTGTGGGCCGCGGCCCGCTACGGGTTTCAGCTCTATGTCAGCAGGGTCATCCCCTTTCAGGCGGTTTACGGCATTCTGGGCGTGATTCCGCTTTCGGTGTTCTGGATTTATGTGATGTGGATTATCGTGCTGTTCGGCCTGCAGTTGACCTATGCGACCCAGAACTTCCACACGCTGGATGAGGCCGAGCTCAAGCGGATGCATCCCAGCGACATCTGCTTTATGGCCAACGAACAGACCGTCGTCGGCGTGATGGAGTACATTTTGAATGCCTTTGAGCAAAAAAACGAACGTCCGGTATCGCCGGAGGCTGTCTCGGCACGGCTGGATATTCCGGAAGATTTTGCCGAGCAGATTCTGGAACAGATGGTCAAATCCGGCCTGCTGTTTCACACCAATGAGCCGATCAACGGCTATGTACCCTCCACCGACGGGGCGCATATCTCGCTGGGTGATATTTATGAGGCGGTCTCGCAGGTCAGCTTTGCCCGGCCGCTGGAATGGGAAAATCCCAAGGCCGCGGCAATCTTTGAAAATGTCCGCCAGGTCCTTGACCGATACACCCTCAAAGACGTCCTGAAGCCCTGGAAACAAGGGACATCGTCTGCCTCTAAACCTCCTGAAGAAGGCTCGCTCCCGCATGAAAACCCATCGCTTTCTGCGGACAACACCGTAAAACAGCCGCCGGAAAGCCGGTAACCCAATCTTTTTTGGATTTTTTCAGCTTTTACTTGACTTTTCATCGTTGGGTTTCGTAGGATCAAAAACAGGAAGTGTTTTCGGTTGGTGCACAAGCGGATCGAGAACAAAAGCAATCGGCGCGCAGCTTCCTGCAGCCTGTCCCGTCGGGCACGCCGACCGACGCGCGATTGCATGATATCGGGAGAATTGAAAATGGTCAGGAAAATTGCATTCACCGTCGTGGCCGCGGCACTGATGGTTGTCGCCGCCGTAACCTTTGCCAGAACAGCCCGAATTGAAGGCGCCGAGGTGACGCGTCTGGAGATTGGCGCAGAAGCCCCGGAGTTCAAGCTCTTCGGCGTGGATCTGCGGTATCACTCCTTGTCGATGTACGACGACAAAGAGCTGGTTGTCGTGGGCTTTCACTGCAACCACTGTCCGATTTCGCGGATGAATCGCCAAGCGTGGGTCGAATTAGCCAACACCTACCACGACAAAGGGGTTCAGGTGCTGGCGATCAATCCCAACCCGGCCGACAAAGTCCGGGCCGACGGCTTCATGCAGATGATCGAGGTGGCCGAGCAGAACAATTACCCCTTCCCCTATCTGTATGATGAAACCCAGACAGTGGCCGCCGCTTACGGGGCGCGCCGGACGGACGATGTGTTTATTCTCGGCCCGGCAGACGATCACGGAACGCGCCGCGTCAAGTATATCGGGCCCCTGAACAACCACGACGCGCCGCCGCACTATGTGGCCGATGCGCTGGATACGCTGCTTGCCGGCGAGCAGATTGAAACCCCCGAAGTCGCCGAGTTCGGCTGTACGATCAAATATCGCACCGAACAAGAACGACAGGCCAGAGGCGTGCAACTGAATTAGCCCGGCCTTGTCAGAGCCTTCACAACAAATGCGCAGGCATACGCAATGTCGTTACACTGCAGGGCCGGCGGTTGCGTGTGCCTGCCTTTTCTATCCTCCGCCTGCGGCATGGATCAATCCGGCGGCGCGCAGAATAAAAACCCCGCCGAAAAACAGCAGGCTCACAAATTAAAGATGTCCGGCCGTTTTTGGCCTTCCTCTGTCTGTCAGGGTGGATTCCAGTGCCATTTGGTTCGCGGCTTTGAGGGTCCAATCGGTTTTTATGTCTTCAAATGGCCCAACTTTTTGGGAGTTGAGCCGGAAAAATTTAAAAAAATCGTTTTTTTTGTCACTTCACAAGAATTTATGCTCAATTTCAAAAGCTCGCCTGCCTGCTTCCAACGCGAAAATTAAGTTGTAAGAGTTTATTTGGGAGAGACTTATGTTAATTCAGCCACATTTTACGCCAATCGGTTTTTGCATAAATTACGACATTTGCCGGGTTTGTTCACTTTTTGGCCGGATTTGTGCATTGATTTATGTGTTTATAATGATTACGATGTACTCACCACAGGAGAATGTCCCGGCGAATTTAAAATGAACCGTTGTGTTTATGATATTGAATGCGTTATTCGATATTTTACACAACCGAACATTATTAAATGTAGGGAGGTGTGTTATGAAAAAGATTTGAGGAGTTGTGTTGTCAGGATCAGGATGATCGTATGTGTAACAGGTGTGTGATGAAATTGAATGCGTTATTCGGTGTCATGCACATCCGAAACCTTTTATTTGAGGAGTCTTGTGATGAGAAACATGATGATTGTAAACAAAAAAACAGAGTGCAGCATGAAGCGCAAAGGAAACAGTTTCGTGGCAGGCGCGGTACTGGCGACGGTCTTTCTTCTGATCGCGGCCGTGGCTCAGGCAGGCCCCGTCGTCGTCTACGAGAACGTCTTTGACGGTACCGACCGCGGAGACAATCCCGGCATCGGGGGTGGGATGGACCGGGCTTTGGGACAAGCCCCCGTCTGGGAGTTGGACACCGATACCAACCAGCTGCTCGCCGGCGGAAGGGGGACGTTAAATGACCGAGGCAACGTCTTCACGGTGAACAGCTTCGACCTGACCGGCGGGTTCAGGCTTGTACTGGAGTTTTCCATCGCTGATACAGGTACGTCGCAATCAACTTCCAACCGCTTGAATTTCGGGCTCGCAGCCACGGATCACGGTTATGAGGACAACTACCTGGCGCAATATCTATTGACCGACCGGAACACGTACGGCATAGGACTGAACATGACGACAGATGCAGCTGGCAACCAGGGGCTCATCCGTGCGCTCGATGACAAAGCGGGCGGGAGCGAGCTGGTTTTCCTCAGCAACGACCAGGACATCCTGGAAAATACGATGCAAACCCTTGTGATAGAGGTAGATGCCACCGGGACCACCTGGTCCTACAGCATCGGTGGGAATCCCCCGACAACCGGCACGTTCGCGGAAGGCCAAGAGTTTGACTTCTCCCGGGAATACCAGATCTTCGGGTACACCCAGCGGGGGGTTAACGAGTTCAAGGCCGATTCGGTGAAGCTGACCGTCATTCCCGAGCCGGCGTCAATGGCCCTGTTGGGATTGGGTTCTGTGGTCATGCTGTCTGTGCGCCGAAGAAGGTAATGCGTCTGATGTAATTGGTCAAATTAAAGGTGTCCGTTACTTTTTTTGTTTCGGACACCTTTTTTTTAATTCCCTCCTGGGCGAATCTTTGACTGGATTTCAAGACAGTCCAGCACCACCAGCGCCGCCATGGTCTCGATGACGGGGATAATGCGCGGCACGATGCAGGGGTCGTGTCGGCCGTGGGTTTCGATCGGTCGGGTTTGGCCGTCGGTGCCGATGGTCGTTTGCGGTTTGGCAATGGAGGAGGTCGGCTTGACGGCGATGCGCAGCTCGACCGGCTGGCCGGTGGCGATGCCGCCGATGATGCCGCCGGCGTT
>SKKI01000070.1 GCA_007121565.1 Phycisphaerae bacterium | reverse complement strand
TGTCGGCTGGATGTCGTCACGCCTTTGGCCAAGAAGATCAATTGCCTCGATGTCAAGCGCATCGCCGACATCTGCGTCAATGAGATTCCGCAATTGGTCGGGGCCAAGCTGGCGTCGCTGTATATCCTCGACGAAAACAGCGACATCCTGCATCTCGAGAAGAACAACCACCCGTTTCTGATCAACAACATTGTCTCGCTGAATCAGAATCCGCCCTCGCCGATGGTTGCGGCGGTCCGCAGCCGGGAACTGCTTATCATTGACGACGTGGACACACAAAAAATGCCCACGATTCGAAACACCCGGCGGGCGTTTTCGCGTAACTACCTGACCCAAAGCTGCATCATCGCCCCGCTGATCTGCCATGGTCGGGTGGTGGGCGTGCTGAATCTGAGCGACAAGGCCGACCGGAGCAATTTTAACGAAGAGGAGATCGCCATCGTCGAGCTGTTCCGCCAGCTTGTGGGCGCCTCGATCGGCAATATCAAGC
Source organism: Phycisphaerae bacterium (assembly GCA_007121565.1). GTDB lineage: Bacteria > Planctomycetota > Phycisphaerae > Sedimentisphaerales > Anaerohalosphaeraceae > T3Sed10-213. The sequence goes on along the minus strand of SKKI01000070.1, from coordinate 3,860 downwards.
TGTTTGAAAAAACCCAGCGGCAGGCCAAGACCGACGGGTTGACGGGAATGCTCAACCACCGAACCTTTTATGAGACGCTGGAGGCCGAGCTGCGGCGGGCGCAGCGCTACGGGGGACGGCTGTCAATCATTATGGCCGATGTGGACAACCTCAAGCCCATCAACGACAATCACGGCCACCGGGCCGGGGATATGGCGATCAAGCAGATCGCCCGCCGCATCGGCGCCTGCATTCGGCAGATTGATGTGGCTGCCCGCTACGGCGGGGACGAGTTTGCGATAATCCTGCCGAATACCGTGCTGGCCGATGCCGCTGTGGTTGCCGAGCGCATGGTCAAAATGGTCAAAAGCACCCCGATGATCTGGGAGCAGAACAAAATCGACCTGTCCATCAGTGTCGGCGTCGGACAGCACAGCGGCGAAAACGGCGCCGGCGATGTCGCCCGCGCTACCGATGAGGCCCTCTATGCCGCCAAGCAGGCGGGCAAGGGTTGTGTGTCCCTCTTCGAGCCGACCGCCGGCATGATCCAATAGCCCCAGGCGGTTCAGTCGTTTCGCCGGGGGGTGTAGTACTGCATCGCCTCGGGCAGGACCTCTTTGATGTAGGCGATGCGTGTGTCATCGGCCGGGTGCGTGCTGAGCAGCTCCGGCGGACGCGGCCCTTCCTGCGCGGCGGCCATGCGCTGCCAGAAGTCCACCGCCGCACTCGGATCGTAGCCGGCCATCGCCATAAAGATCATTCCCAGCCGGTCGGCCTCCCGCTCGTGCAGTCGGCTGTATGGCAGCAGCACGCCGATTTGCGCCCCCAGCCCGTAGGACTGCATAAACAACTGCTGTGTCGCCTCGGGGCGTTCCTGAACCGCCCGTGACAGGGCCATCCCGCCCAGCTCAAACAGCAGCCCCTGGCTCATTCGCTCGCTGCCGTGGCGGGCCACCGCGTGGGCGATTTCGTGCCCCAGCACAACCGCCAGGCCCTCATCGTCCCGCGTGACGGGCAGGATGCCGGTGTACACGACCACCTTGCCCCCCGGCATCACCCAGGCGTTGATCTGATCGTCTTCGATCACGTTGAATTGCCATTGGAAGCCTTCGAGAAGCTCGGGCCTGCCCTGCTGGCGGCTGTAGTGCTCGACCGCCTCGACCAGCCGGTAGCCCACGCGCCGAACCGGTTCGACCTTGGCCGGGTCCGTGCTGACCGGGTGCTCTTCAAGAAAGGCGTCGTACTGTTCAAACGCCATGGCATGGACCATATCGTCGGATACAAGCATGACCTGCCTTCGGCCGGTAATGGCCACTTCCCCGCAGCCGGACAGCAGCGGCAAAAGCAGAGCCGCCAGAACAGTGACTAGTAAACTGTGTCGCATTAAGCCAGCCATCGTGTTATCTCCCGTAAAATTTCGTGTCAGATGAAAGACGCTTCATACCCTGTTTAGCGATGGTATAAATCCGTGTCCGGTACAAAATAGATCACGAATTCCCCTTCGGCCAAATTGATGTTAACCCGCTTGAATCCGTCCATCACCTCCTGCGTGGGAAAGAATTCAAAGGTTTGTCCGCGCCGCAGCGATTCGGTACCCAGCAGTGTGCCGGTGCGATGCTCCACCAGATAGACCACGCCGGCTTCCGGGGCGGTGTAGCTGATTTTGAACCCCCCGCCAACGCGATACTGCTCGCCGGGGATACCGGTTTGCCGGAACCGTTCGTCCGTTGGGCGCCCAACGGCGTTACACCCGGACACATTCAGTAAAATAGCCGCTGTTACGAGCAAACCAGACCACAAGAATAAAGTTTTCATTTTCAGTCCCCTTAGACAAAAGTAACAGTCCGTTTGCAATTCACCATATCGCCGTGGCCTGCAAAAGTCAACAGCCCTTTTGGCAAGTGAATATTGTTTGTTTCGCGGTGAAGATATCAGGTGTGTTTTTCATTTTTTTTTGCAATAGGGGTTGATTTTTTCGTGGAGCCGGTTATAGTAGGTAGGATTATGCGGGTGTAGCTCAGCGGTAGAGCGTCACGTTGCCAACGTGAATGTCGTCGGTTCGAATCCGATCACCCGCTCTGGTGAGGGCGGCCCAAAAAGGGGTTTTATCCGATTTTTGGTCGTCGTCGCGGGAAATAGCTTTAGCGAGGTATCGGCTCTGTGTAGTCTGGCGCAGGTCGCTTAAGCGTGTGAAAAAGCCCTCAGGGCTTGATTGGATGCTTACGGTCGGCGTTGAAGCCGACCGTTTTTGTTTTGAATCTAAGCAGTCCTTTAATCTGGAGAATGAATCGATGACCGACGAAAAAACCGACAATCCGCAGACGGCAACGGATGAGGCCGTAAACGATGAGATCAAAAATCAGGTGACGGTGTCCGAGGCCGGGCCGTGTAAAAAGAAGATCGAAATTGAGATTCCCGAGCAGAAAATCCGTGAATATCTCGACAAAAAGTATCAGGATCTTCGTAAAGAGGCCGTCCTTCCCGGTTTTCGCAAGGGCCGAGCGCCGCTGCGGCTGGTTGAAAAACGCTTCGGCACCGATATCTCCAATCAGACCAAGCTGGAATTGATTGTCGAGGCCTCCGAGGCGGCCATCAAGGACAATGAGCTGGACGCGCTGGGCGAGCCGGACATCGACCACGAAAAAATCGAACTGCCCGAGTCCGGCCCGATGACATTTGAATTTGAAGTCGAAGTGCGGCCTGACTTTGATCTGCCGGACCTGGAGGGCATCACGATCGAAAAACCGCCGGTAGAGGTCAGCGATGAGCAGGTCGAGCAGGAATTGCTTCAACTGCGAAATCGCTCGGGTGTCTGGACGCCGAAAGACAAGTCTCCCGAGCCGGGCGATCAGGTCATTGCCGATGTGGTGCTGGTCACCGAGGGACTGCCTGAACACGATAAACGCGACAACATCGAAATCACGGTCCGCCCGACCGGCCTTGTCGCCGGCATCCCGGTCGAAGGGCTGGACGAGCTGCTCAAAGACACCGGTCACGGCGACAGGCGAAAAACCACGGTCGAAGTTCCGGCGACCTACTACGACGAGCAGTACCGCGGCAAGAAGGTTGATATTGAAATCACCGTCAAGGACGTCAAGGTGCTCGAGGCGGCCGAGATGTCGGAGGAATTCCTGTCGCGATTTGGCGCCGACGACCCAGAGCAGCTCAACGAGATGCTGCGGGACCATCTTGAATCGCAGGCCGAACGCAAGGCACAGTCGGCCATGCGGGACCAGGTCTATGCGTATCTGCGCGACAAGGTGGATCTGGAGCTTCCCGAATCGGTGCTCGCCAGCCAGTCGATGTCGATCCTCCAGCGCCAATATTCCCAGATGCTGATGCAGGGGATGTCGCGTGAGCAAATCGACGAGCAGATGGATCAGCTTCGCCTTACGTCCGAGCAGCAGGCCAAAGATCAGCTCAAAATGTTCTTTGTGATGGACAAACTGGCCGACACGCTGGATGTGTCGGTGTCGCAAGAGGAAATCAACAGCCATATCGCCTATGTCGCCTCGATGCGGGGACGCCGGCCCGAGCCGATGCGCGAAGAGATGGCCCGCGACGGGTCGCTGAGCCAGTTTTTGATTCAGATTCGCGAGCAAAAGTGCGTTGAGAAGATTCTCGAAAAGGCCGATATCAGCGGTGACGAATCAACCGAGCCGGCCGCCGACCAGGACCTCGACACCGGCGACGATGAGCCGTCCGGCGACGCGCCCACACAGGACAAAGACGAATAGACCTGTCGAGCCGCAATACATTTATAGCGCCAAAGCCATGGAACGTATTGATAATCTAAACATACGGCAGTTTAAGCCGCTGGTTACGCCCGACCAGATCAAGCAGACGTTTCCCGAGACGGAAGAAACGGCGCACCTGGTTGC
>SKKI01000090.1 GCA_007121565.1 Phycisphaerae bacterium | reverse complement strand
CACCGACGGCGAATCGTTCGGCCATCATCACCGCCACGGCGATATGGCCCTGGCGTATTGTCTTCACCACATCGAAACCCAAACCGATGCCAAGCTGACGATTTACGGCGAATACCTGGAAAAGTTTCCGCCGGAATACGAGGCGGCCATTCACGAAGACAGCTCGTGGAGCTGCGCCCACGGCATTGAGCGCTGGAAGTCCAACTGCGGGTGCAGCGGCGAGCAGAGTCTCAGCGGCCAACAGCACTGGCGCGCTCCGCTGCGCGAGGCGCTGGATTGGCTGCGCGATCGGCTGGCCGAGATGTATGCCGACAGGATGCAGCCGTTTGCCGAAGACCCCTGGGCGGTGCGCAATGCCTATATCGATATCGTGTTGAATCGCGACGCCGATTATGTCCGCGGCAAACTGACCGAATGGACGGGCCGGGACCTGACCTTGCAGGAGATCAGCACGCTGATCAGGCTGCTGGAGGTTCAGCGCAACGCGATGCTGATGTACACCAGTTGCGGCTGGTTTTTCAACGATATCTCCGGCATCGAAACGGTGCAGATTTTGCAGTACGCCGCGCGGGCCATCCAGCTCTGTCGGGATCTGACGCAGATCGACCTGGAGGGCGAATTTGTCGATCGCCTGGAGCAGGCGCCATCCATCGATGAGCATCTCGGCAACGGCAAAACCATTTATGAGCAATTTGTCAAACCGTCGATGATCGATCTGAAGCGCGTCGGGGCCCACCTGGCCCTAAGCTCGATCTTTCAGGAAGGGGAGCTGGTCAGCGCGGAAATTTATACCTATTCGGCGGCGATCCATTATTTCCAGCGGCTGGATGCGGGCATTGAAGCACTGACCACCGCCCACGTGACCATCCATGATAACACCACGTGGCAGGAGGAATCTTTCTTTCTGGTCGGGCTGTACCTGGGCGGACAAAATCTGTTTGCCGCGCTGGGTACCATGACACAGGACCAGGGACGTCAACACGAACAGGAGCTGGCCGCCGCGTTTCGCAAAGGCGAGACCAGTGAGGTGATGCGCCTGATGAACGTGCTGTTTTACGGGGATAATTATTCTATCCCGCACCTGTTCAAAGACGAACAGCGGCGCATCCTCGACCAGTTGATGGATACCACCTGGCAGGAGATCGAGTACTCCTTTCGCCATATTTACGAACACAATTATGCGATGATGCAGTTGATGCACAACATGAATATCCCGCTGCCCAAGGCCTTTTCGGCGCCGGCGGAGTTTATCATCAACCGGGACCTGTGCGCGCTGATTCGCAACGAACAGAACAACACCCGGCGGATCCGACTGCTGCTGGACGATGTGCGGCGGTTTTCCCTGTCGCTTGATCACAAGCGGATTCAGTTCGAATGCAGCCGCAGGGCCGACCGTCTGTTCCAGGACCTCCAGAAAGACCCGACCGACATCGTGCAGTTGATTCGCATCAAAGAACTGCTGTGCATCATTCAGGAACTGGGGACGGATATGAATCTGCAAAATCCGCAGAATATCTTCTTTACGCTTGCCAAACATACCTATCCGGACATCCGCCAAAAAGCAGACGGCGGTGACGAGAAGGCAAAGCAGTGGGTCGAGCATTTTGAGACGCTGGCCCAGCAACTTAATTTGGTGATTGCATAAACGAAACGAAAGGAACAGCAATGCTCAGACGCAGAGCCGGCGGAATCCTGATGCACCTGACCAGTCTGCCGTCGCGGTACGGCGTGGGCGATTTCGGGCCGCAGGCCTATGCCTTCGCCGATTTTCTCAAGCAGGCCGGGGCCAATTACTGGCAGATGCTGCCGCTGACATACCCCACCGCTCAGGGCGGTTATTCCCCGTACAACTGTATGTCCGCCTTTGCCGGCAACCCGATGCTGATCAGCCCGGAAAAGCTCTATCAAGACGGCTGGCTTACACAATCCGAGCTGGATGCGGCCGAGGCCCTGCCGGCCGATGCCGCGGCCTTTAACCGGGCCGGACGGCTCAGATCCACACTGCTGGGCTGCGCCTTTGAGCGCTTTGACACACACGCCCATCGGGACACCGCCTATCAAGCGTTTCTGGAGCAGGCCAGCGGCTGGCTGGATGATTTTGCGATCTTTAAGGTCCTCAAGGCCCGGCAGCGGGGCGCGAGCTGGGCCCAGTGGCCGGCGGCCTTTCGTAATCGCAGGAAAAACACCCTTGAGCGTTTTGCACGCGAGCAGCGCGACGCCATCGAGCGGGAAAAATTTATCCAGTATCTGTTTACGCAGCAGTTCTCGGCGCTGAAAGACTACTGCAACGACAACGGCATCCTGCTGTTCGGCGATATGCCCATCTATGTGCAATATGACAGCGCCGACGTGTGGGCGCATCCGGAATTGTTCAAGCTTGACCGCAGCAAAAAGCCCCGATGTATCGCCGGTGTGCCGCCGGATTACTTCAGCAAGACCGGCCAGCTCTGGGGCAACCCGGTCTATGACTGGGACGCCAACGCGCAACGCGGCTATCGGTGGTGGCTCCAGCGGCTCGGGCACAACCTGACGCTCTTTGATCTGCTGCGCATCGACCACTTTCGCGGATTTGAGGCGTACTGGCAGGTTCCGGCCGGACACAAAACCGCCGTCAAGGGGACGTGGATTGAAGGGCCCGGGGCGGACTTTTTTGAAGCGGCGCTGCGGCAGATGCCCCAGGCTGCGCTTGTGGCCGAGGACCTGGGCGTTATCACCCCGGCGGTGCGCGAGCTGATTGAGATGTATCAACTGCCGAGTATGAAGGTCTTGCAGTTTGCCTTCAACGGGCGGACGAATAATACCCACCTGCCGTTCAACCACATCCGCAACAGCATCGTCTATACCGGCACGCATGATAACAATACCACGCTGGGCTGGTTCAAGGGCGAGGCCTCGGCGGCGGCGCGCAAGCAGTTGGCCGCGTACCTGGGCACATCGGTTTCGTCCCGGTCGGTTGTGCCGGAGATGATACGTCTGGCGATGGCCTCACCGGCGCGGCTGTGCATCCTGCCGATGCAGGATGTGCTGGCGCTGGGCGCCGAAGCGCGGATGAACACCCCCTCCCGCCGCAGCGGCAACTGGACCTGGCGCATGGCCCCGGGCAGCCTCAAAAAATCGACCGCCAACGCCCTTAGCCAACTGGCACAGACCTACGGCCGGTTGTAATGTTCACGATTGCCTGTAACGAAAGAGTGCCACAAAAAGGAAAAAGGTCAACCAAAAAAATACCGAACACCTTTAATTCGACCCACGCCGCGAGGACCATCACACAGACTGCCGCTATCCTGACCCTGTGTGTTTTGTCCCTTTCCATTTTTGTCAAGCTCCCCTCCTTACCAAGGAGGGGACGTCCTGCGCCAGCAGGACAGGGGTGGTTGCGTCACCCCGTGTATATTTGTCGTTGTTATCTGTTCCCCATTTGGCCGCATCGCGGCCATCGAATTTTTCTTGTTTTATACCCCCTCCCCCGCTTCGCGGGTACTCCCCCTTTGCAGGGGGAGAGCTTTTTTTGTTCCTCCCCTGCCAAGGGGAGGTGGCCGCAGGCCGGAGGGGTATATTTTAGCCCGGCATCAGCCGGCTCCACAATTCAAAATTAAGAACTAAAAATTAAAAATTCCCCTCCCAATACCGCGCCAGTGCGGCCCAATCCTCCAGATTCACCACGCCGTCGTCGGCCAGCCCGTCCGGCACCGGCCCGCGATACAGCGCCGTCCGCGGCGACAGCCAGCCAGAGGCCAGCAGCGCCACATCCGCTGTGTCAATCCGGCCATCCCCGTCAAAGTCGTAGGGATGACACGGCGTGTAAGCGCCGACATCTATTAAACCCGAACCCGCTCTATCGTAACCTAAAGCTATCTTACCATCTTCATATAAAATATCTTGTAATTTATTTCCAAGCCCCGGCGTCGTGAAGTATTGGTCGATGGCCCCTGTCATCGCGGTCATGTCAAGGACGAAATTGTAAACTGAACCCCAACTTCCCTGTTTATCCCGTGTCGCGACGAGCATGCGTGCGGAACCTTTGTACAGAACAAAATCCAGACCGGTTGGCGTGCCGTACTGGCTTGCATCGAAATCAAGCGTCCCTAAATCTTCAACGGTGTCAGCAGCAAAATCGTAGGCATGAAAAGACAGGGTATGTCCATCAAATGAAGCGGCATCTTTGGAGGCAGACGTGTTGGCAAATTGTGGAATCTCCTGATTATTTCCATCAAATTCTTTAGCTAATATAGACCAAACTGTACGTTCTGTTAACAAATAATCCTCACTGGTCGCGCCAAGCCCAACGACCGGCGCAGAGACTGTCCCTGATTGGTCAGGCGTAAAACTCACCTGCACCGGCGTCCCCGCAGCCCACGCCGCGATGACCATCACACTGACGGCTGCTATCCTGACCATTGTGTGTTCTGCCCCGATTAAAGATTCACGTAAACGCACAGTTTCAAATTCAAGGTTCTTGGTTTGGGGGATGCGTTGAATCTCCCCCGGTTAAATTGAAACACCATTATACCCGATTCACGACCAAAATTCAAGTGTTTTTGTCGCCATCCACCCTCGATTCGCAGGACCAAAAACAGCACCGGTCAGGATTCCACAGTTAACTGAAAATTGACCCCTAAAATCCTGGTTTAAAGCCCAATATCGCAGGTTTTTTGGGCTCAACCCCCAAAAAGTTGGTCAATTTATTGGATAAGAGCCAAATTTAGGTAATATTCCTGATAAAGCAGGACACTGTTATTGCCGATAACAAAACAGCGGCACATCGGTATAAGCAGATACGGAGCGATTCAGAAGTGAGTCGCTCCTTTTCCTGTTTCAAGACATATAGAATCGAGATCTTGGCGTACTAACTTACAAGCAAGGAAATCGAAGCGAGAGGGATAGGTTTATGCAACACGCTAACGAGGACGAAAACCGCGATTTGCAGCATGCGCTGAGCGAGACAGAAAAAACGCTTGAGCATTCGACCGAAGACAGGCAGCAGCTTGTCAATAAGCTCAAGCGGACACGCCGTGAATGCCTGGCGATCTTCGACTCGGTGCCCGCGATGATCTGGTACCGCAACCGTGACGGGCGGATTCTCAAAGCCAACCGATGCGCCGCCGACTCGGTCGGGATGAGCGTTCAGGACCTGGTCGGGAAAAACTATTATACCCTGTTTCCGGACGGCGCCGAGCGGGCGCTGCGGCAGGACCTGGAGGTGATCGAGACCGGCCGCTCCCTGCTGGGGCAACTGCGGCCATTTACAGGGCTCAACGGCTTGCAGCGGTGGGCCTTGGTGGATCGCATTCCGCTGCGGGACGAAAACGGTCGCATTACAGGGGTGATGGTCTTTGCGATCGATATCACCCGGCAGAAGCACGCCGAGGATGATTTGCTCAAAACCCAGCATCAGCTTGAGCAGACCATCCAGCGGCTCAAAGCCACCGCCGAAGAGGCGCGGCTGCTGGCTGAAAAGGCCACGCGGGCCAATCAGGCCAAAGGCCAGTTGCTGGCCAGCTCCAGCCATGACCTCCGCTCGCCGATGAACTCGATTCTCGGTTTTTCGGAAATTCTGATGGGTACCCCGCTGGATAACGAGCAGAAAGAATACGTCAAAACCATCCATCATGCCGGCAAGGGGCTGCTTAGCCTGATAGACGATATCCTGAATTACTCCCGGCTGGAAGCGGGCAGACTGAAGATTGACATCACCCCCTGTCCGCTTGCCGAGAGTGTGCAGCAAGTGTGCAAGATGATGGAAATGCAGGTCCGTGAAAAAGGGCTGGACTTTATCGTAGAGATCGACAAAACGCTGCCGGCGACGTTTTTTACCGACCCGATGCGGCTGCGACAATGCCTGGTCAACCTGATCGGCAATGCGATCAAGTTTACCGAGCGCGGCCATATCGCTGTTTTTGTCCGCCCGAGCTGGTCGGCCGGTCAGCAATGTATTTGCTTTGAGGTGGTCGATACCGGTATTGGGATTCCGAAAGACAAACAGGAACTGATTTTTAGCCCCTATGCGCAGGCCGATTCGCTGACGGCAGATCAATACGGCGGCACGGGACTGGGGCTGGCGATTACCCGTCGTCTGGCGGGACTGCTTGGCGGAGATGTGAGTCTGACCAGCAAGACCGGCAAGGGATCGACATTCTCATTGACACTGCCGCTGTTTGAACCGGACGTTGCAGAGCCCCCCCCGGCCTTTCTTGGCGGGCGATCGGGACGGCGAAGTGAGGATGACGCCGCGAACCGGGGACGTATTTTACTGGCGGAAAAGGCCTTTCCAAGCCAGTTGACCTTGGCGCTGATGTGTCGCCGATTGGGGGTGGATGTGCAGCTTGCCGGCTCAGTGGATCAGACGCGCCGGTGTCTTGAAGAAAACGACTTTGATCTGGTTTTTCTGGATGCAGAGATGGGACTTGAGCCGGTTATCGAGCTGGCCCAATCGAGTCGTGCTAACATACCCGATGCTGGGGTTGTATTGCTTGCAGATCGCCACAGCGGCCGGGAGCGGCAATGGCAACAGGCCGGCTTTGGGGAGTGTATTTTCCGTCCATTGACGCGCGAGCAGCTCTATGCGGTCATTGAGCGACATTTGCCCGACAAGAGGATAAACAGCGACGACTCCTCGTGGGCACAGCAGCCCCAAGACAGCATTATCTCGGCCGAGTCGCTGCTGGAGCGTCTGCCGGAACTGGCTGAGGGGATTCGAGAGGTTTTGATGCAGTCGGATCTGGAGCTGGTAACGCGCTTTGCGGAGTTGTTCGCCGAAATCGGCCGCGCTGTCGGCCAGGATCAGTTGGTTGAAAACGCCTCACAAATTTTGGATAGTATACATCAAGAAAACGCTTCTATTCAGGATTTAGCCGGCTCAGTAGATCGTCTTTGTGGGGTTTGCGAGCAGATCCATCAGACGCAAAACCAAGCGCAGGGATGAAAACAGAATACGATCTAAAAGGACCTGTATCGCCAAAACGTTTTGGGATTCAACTTCTTCCAGTGCCCCATTAAAGACAGGGAACAGGCTTAATCTTGCTTGGTTGCCTGCACCCTTTATTGTGGCACTATCCCTCATTTTCGATACCTCCGCGATAATTATTCAAACAAAAAGGGGATTGTGTCGTGGAATGTTTCGAAGGTATTGAGAAGCCTTCTGAGCATTTGCTCGCCCGAATTCGCACAGAGGCCATCGGCTGTAATTTTATATTGACGAATCCCTTATAATCGCATATACAATGGGGTAGAGTCTCCAATGGCCGGGTGATCTTGAAAACCGACTCCGTGCGGTCGGCATGTATCGCCGGATGGTGCTTTCGGACTCAAATTGTCAGAGAAATCAGGTAAATCGCGTTTTTCTAAAAGGAACAGAGCAATGATTGTTACAATCACGGGCAAGCACATGGATATCACCGATGCGATACGTGAGCATATTGAGGAAAAAGCCGCCAAGCTGCCGCGGTATTTTAACTCGGTCAGCCAGGTGCAGGTCATTGTGGAAAAGAGCTCAGGGGTCACCCAGAGCGTGGAAATCATCGCCAGTGTTGAGCATTGCGAGGATGTGGTCGCCCACGAGAGCGGGGAAGACCTGTATGCCTGTATTGATCTGGCAATCCACAAAATGGAGCGGCAGCTTCGCAAACGTAAAGAAAAACAGCGCGATAACAAGCATGGAACGCCCGCCGAGCGTGAACGGCTGGCCGAAAAAATGCAGAGTCCGGAACCGGAAGAAGAAGAGATCGCCTAACAGCGCCATACTGACGGCGGGAGCCCGCCGTCTGACTGATTTCAGGAGTTTTGTAAATGAGATTATCCGATATCATTTGTTTTGATGCCATTGTCCCGCAGTTGACAACGACGACGCGCAATGCCGTGATCGAAGAATTGGTCATGGCATTGAACGAAAAAAAGAAACTGGGCAAGGCCGACCCGTCAAAACTGGCGCGCGCGGTGATCAAACGCGAAAACGAAGCCAGCACCGGCATCGGCAAAGGTGTCGCGGTACCGCACGTCAAGCACTCCGCGGTCAAGGAGTTGGTGGTCGCCGTCGGCTGTTCGGCATCCGGAATCGATTTTTCATCGCTGGATAAACAGCCGGTGTATTCGGTTTTTCTGCTGCTCAGTTCAACTGACAATCCGGACAAACATCTCCAGGCGATGGAAACCATTTTCCGAAATCTGCAAAAGGATGATTTTCGCCGTTTTCTGCGTCAGGCTGAAACTGTCGAGGATATTATTGAAGCGATTAAGGATGCCGATGAGGATTCATCCGAATAGGCCCGGGGCCGTATCGCATTAAGGAATGTCAGGTGTCCGAAGCCAAGCACGAGACAGACATTGAGATTCGCAATCCCGAAGGACTGCATATGCGCCCTGCGATGCAGTTTGTGGACCTGGCCAATAGTTTCGATGCGGAGGTGTCGGTCAGCAATCAGGAAACGACCGTGGACGGCAAGAGTATTATGCAAATGACGATGTTGGCCGCGACGTGCGGGACGAAGCTGAAAATCCGCACCCAAGGTCCCGATGCGCGCAAGGCGATGGAAGCACTGAAGGAACTGGCTGACCGGAAATTCGCAGCGGCCCCGTCGGAGTCGACTGCCGGTCCCAAGGAAGGACATTGATCGGTTATGGAAATCAGGAAGGGAATTGCTGTTTCACCGGGAATCGCTATCGCTAAGGCGATGGTCATCGATTCCCGCGAATATCGAATACCCCGACGCTCGATTATGGCCTCGCAGCGGAGTGGGGAAGTCAAACGGGTGCGCACGGCCTTTGCCCGCGCCATTGAGGAACTGGACGACATCAAATCCGCCAAACGCATCGAAGAAAGTGAAATTGGCGATATTTTTGCCGTGCATATGCGTTTTCTCCGGGATAAGAGTTTTCTCAAACGCATGACCGATTTTATCCAGAAAGAAATGGTGACCGCCGAGTATGCGGTGTCTACCACACTGCGGGAGATTGCCTCGCATTTTGCCGGCATTGACGATCCGTATATCAGCGAGCGGGCCTCGGATATTTATGATATCGAAAAGCGGCTGCTCAAACACCTGCTGGGCCGGGTAGAGGACACCATCGATCATTTGCGCGATGAGGTGGTGATCCTGGCGCACGACCTGACGCCGACGCAAACGGCCGGGTTCAACAAGACATTTGTCAAAGGGTTCGCCACGGAGCGGGGAGGGCGCACGAGCCACACCGCGATTCTGGCGCGGTCGCTGGGGATTCCGGCCGTCGTTGCGCTGGGGGATATGTCCTCGGAAATACCGCCGGACTGCCAGGTCATTGTCGACGGCAATCGGGGCGTGGTGATCATCGAGCCGGATGACCAGACGCTTGAGCAATACAGGCTCTATGCTGAACGCGTGACGCAATTTGCCAGTGAGCTCAATGTTCTGCGGGAGCTTCCGGCCCAAACCCGCGATGGGATCCGCGTGGACCTGTTGGGCAATGTTGAGTTTCCCGATGAGGCGGCCTATGTGCTGGAAAAAGGCGGTGACGGCATCGGGCTGTACCGCACCGAATTTCTCTACCTCTACGGCGGCGCCGAGCCGACCGAGGAGGACCATTATCACGCCTATGCCGAGACCGTCCGTTCGATGAAGAACAAGCCGGTCGTGATCCGCACGATGGACCTGGGCGCCGATAAGATGCCCCATGCCGGCTGGCATCCCAACGAAGCCAATCCGGCCCTGGGGTTGCGGTCGATCCGGTATTGCCTGCACGACCTGCCGATGTTCAAGACCCAGTTGCGGGCGATTTTACGGGCCTCGATACTGGGCGATCTGCGGGTGATGCTGCCGCTGATTACCAACCTGCAGGAACTGCGGCAGGCCAAGATGATTTTGCGGGATGTGATGGAAGACCTTGACGAGGAAGGGGTGCCGTACAATCCCGACATGCCGGTGGGGATTATGATCGAGACGCCCAGTTCGGCGCTGACAGCCGGGCTGCTGGCGCAGGAATCGGACTTTTTCAGCATCGGCACCAACGATCTGATCCAATACACGCTCGCGGTGGATCGCGCCAATCAATATGTCTCGACGCTGTTTTCCTCGGCCGAGCCGGCGGTGCTGCGGCTGCTTCGCGGGGTGATTCAGGATGCCCACAAGGCCCGCATCGGCCTGAGTATCTGCGGCGAGATTGCCTCGGATCCGGAGTATATTATGCTGCTGTTGGGAATGGGGGTCAGAACCCTGTCGCTGGCGGCGCCGATGATTCCGGAGGTCAAAAAGATTATTCGATCCGTCTCGATCGACGACTGCGGCGATCTGGCCCGAAAGGTCGCCACGCTCGATTCGAGTCGGCAGATCAAAAATGTGCTGCGTGATGCGGCGAAGGAAATTTTGCCGGAAACCTATTAGAGGCCGGTAGATGCAAACGGAGTATGTGACGTTTATTGCGGATTTTAAAATCGAGGATCGACTGGCGTACCTGTCGCACCAGGAAACGCTGACGCTGTGGCGGCGGGTGCTGGTGCGCGGACAGGTGCCGTTGGTCTACTCGCAGGGGTTCAATCCGCATCCGCATATCGCGCTGCCGCTGCCGCGCAGTGTCGGTGTGCAGTCGGACTGTGAGCGTCTGTGCGCCCGCGTCGCGGCCGCCGGCTTTTGCGCCCGGGCCGCCGGCGAGGCGATCCGGCCGCTGCTGCCGGACGGCTGCAGGCTCTACGCTGTCGAGGCACTGCCGGGCAAGGCGGCGTTTTACCCGATGTCGGTGACCTATCGATTCACCTTGGCCGCAGCGCCGGCGCGGCACCGACAAAACCATTTTGATGCATGTAAATTACAGACCCAGGCGCACGAGCCGGTTGTGTTTAGTCGTTCGGCCAAAAACAACCGGCAGCAGCGCGTGGATATCCGTCCCTTCCTGGAGGAACTGTCGCACACGGGACGGGTTGTGCAGATGCGCTGCGCGGTGCGGCCGGAAGGAACCGTTCGCGTCGATGAGCTGATGAGCTGGCTGGGCCTTGAGCGGGACGATCTGGCCGAGCCGGTGCGGCGGTGTGCGGTGCGCTGGGTCTCAGAGACAAAATTCTGGAAAGGACAAAACACTTTATCATGACACGAGAAATGTTAATTAATGTCACGGAGGAAGAATGCCGTGTGGCGGTGACCGAGGACGGATCACTGGAGGAGCTGTACACCGAACGCTCGGCGCTGGTCAGCCATGTGGGCAACATCTACAAAGGCCGCGTGGTGAATGTCGAATCGGCCATTCAGGCGGCCTTTATTGACTGGGGCGGAGCGAAAAACGGCTTTCTGCACATCAGCGATCTGCATCCGCGCTATTTTGGCGGCAAATCCGACGAGAGCGAGCCCATCGGACGGCGCAAGTCACTCAGTCAGCGCCCCCCCATTCAGCGCTGTCTCAATAAAGGTCAGGACATCGTCGTTCAGGTGACCAAAGAGGGCATCAACACCAAGGGGCCGACACTGACCACGTATGTCTCGCTGCCCGGCAAGTATATGGTCCTGATGCCGTGGATGACCGGCCAGGGCGTCTCGCAGAAAATTGAGGACGAGGCCGAGCGCAAGAAATTGCGCGAGACGCTGGACGGGTTGAATCTGCCGCGTCAGTCGGGCCTGATCGTCCGCACGGCGGCGCAGACAGCCAACAAACGTGAGCTGCAAAATGATGTCGGGTATCTCAATCGTCTGTGGAGCGTGATCAACAAACGCGTGGACAAGGACAAAGCCCCGGCCGAGCTGTACCAGGAATCCGACCTGGCCATCCGCACCGTGCGAGATATCTTCGACAGCTCGATCAACAAGATATACTGTGATAGCGAGGGGATAACCAAAAAAATCCGTGACTTCCTGTCCATCGTCCAGCCGCGGCTCAAACGGCGTGTCATTTATTATGACGGCAAGGCGCCGCTGTTTCATCGCTATAATATTGAGACGGAAATAGAAAAAATTCAGTCCAGCCATGTGGAGTTGAAAAGCGGCGGCTCACTGGTGATCGAGCAGACCGAGGCGCTGGTGGCCATTGACGTCAACAGCGGCCGCTACCGCAAGCCCAGCAATGCCGAGCAGACGGCGCTGAAGATCAATCTCGAAGCGGCCACTGAAATCGTCCGTCAGCTTAAACTGCGCGACCTGGGCGGCCTGATTATCTGCGACTTCATTGATATGCGCGACAACAAAAACAAGCGCGACGTGGAAAAAGCCTTCCGCGAAGCGCTGCGGTCCGATCGCGCACGGTCGCGAGCGCTCAAGATGAGCGCATTTGGACTGATTGAGCTGACGCGGCAGCGGATGCGCCCGTCGCTGCAGTCCAGCACGTATCAGACCTGTCCGCATTGCAAAGGCTCCGGGATGGTCAAGAGCTTTGAGTCGCAGGCCATTGAGGTCCTGCGGCAGCTCCAGTTGGCCGGCAATCGCAAAGACATCAAACGGGTGGAGATTGCCGCCCCCAAAGAGGTCGCGCTGTTCCTGCAAAACAATAAACGCCAGGCCCTGGCCCGGTTCGAGTCCGAACAGGACAAACAGATTGTGGTAATTCCGGACTTGCTGAGCAGCAACACCGAGCCGATTCAGTTCCAGTGCTTCGATGAGCGCGGCGGCAAAGTGAAGTTTGGTTAAGGAACATATGGTGAACCCTATGACTCAAGAACAGAATCTGCCGGCCGATCCGTGCGGCGGCCGGATCGATCTTACCTATGCCGAAAAGGTCATTGCCGCCGAGGCCGCCGCGGTGGGCGGATTGCTTCCGCTGGTGCACCAGCCGGCCTTTACGCGGGCGGCGCAGCTTTTTCTGGCCTGCCGCGGATCGGTGATTATCACCGGTATCGGCAAGGCGGGCATTATCGGCAACAAGATCAGCTCCACGCTGGCCTCCACCGGCACGGGCAGTCATTTCCTCCATCCGGCCGAGGCGGTTCACGGCGACCTGGGACGGATTGGCAGCGATGATGTGGTGGTCGCGCTGAGCCACAGCGGCGAAAGCGAAGAGATCCTGCGGCTGATCGAACCGCTCAAACAGCGTCAAATCTGCCTCATCTCCATCGTGGGCGATGGCCAGTCGCGGCTGGCCCGGCACAGCGATGTGGTGCTCGCAATGGGCACGCTCACCGAGGCCTGTCCGCTGGGCGTAGCCCCGAGTGTCTCGACGACCTGTATGCTGGCCCTGGGCGATGCGCTGGCGCTGACGGTGATGAAGGCACGGCAGTTCAGCGCCGAAGACTACGCCCGGTTTCACCCGGCCGGCGCGTTGGGGGCCAAACTGATAACCGTCGGCCAGACGATGTGGTTCAAGCCCGATGAGCCCCTGCCGCTGGCGGCCCGGACCGATACGGTCCAGAGCATGCTCGCCCATACCGCCGCGCTCAAACGCCGCGGGGCCGTGATGATTGTCGATGACAACGGGCGCCTGGCCGGCATTATCACCGACGGCGATTTACGGCGTGCTATCGGAACCGAGGGCCCGAATCTGCTGGCGCTGACCACAGCGCAGATTATGACGCCCAACTGCAAACGCGTGCGCCCCGATACCCTGGCGGCTGAGGCGATGGCGATCTTTCACAAGCATCGGATTGATGAACTGCCGGTCGTGGACGCCGACGATCGCCCTGTCGGGCTGATCGACGTACAGGATATTGTGGCGATAAAAATTATTGGCTGACACAGACCGCTACCAGGACGGGTCGATGGCCCGTCATAAACGATCCACCGTAGAGACCATGACAAACACAATTGATTTCAAACAGATTCAACTGCTGATTATGGATGTTGACGGGGTGCTGACCGACGGCGGCATCATCGTACACGCCGATGGAAGCGAGAGCAAACAGTTCAGCGTCTACGACGGCCATCGCATCCGGATGTGGCACCGCAGCGGCCGCCTCGGCGCGATCATCAGCGGACGCGAAAGCCGACCGACCGCGATTCGCGCCCGGCAACTGGAGATCGAGCACGTCTATCAGGGCTGCACACGCAAATTGCCGGTCTTTGAGGCGCTGCTCGAGGAGCTGAAACTGACGCCCCGGCAGGTGGCCTATGTCGGCGATGATCTGATGGATATTCCGCTGGTGCGGCGCGCCGCATTCGGTGTGGCCACTGCCAATGCCGACGACGAGCTCAAGCAGTACGCCGACTGGATCACCACCCGCCGCGGCGGCGACGGCGCGGTCGGCCAGACCATCGAATACATCCTCAAAGAAGCCGACGCCTGGCAGCCTCTGATGGAGCGTTACCGGGTCTAAACAGCATGAAAAAATAATGAAGCGAAAGATACTGATCATTCTGACAGGGTTGGGGATTGCCGTTCTGGGCTATTGGGGATATCTGCAGCTTAGCGGCACAGCCACCTTTGAGCCCCCGGCAGAAACCGCCGAGGAGGTGCGCATGCCCCGGCCGGCCGCTCAGCAGCAGCCCGGCGGCCAGACCATCATTCACGGCGCCGAACAGTCGTATTACGTTACGCGCGACCCGGAGACACGGCAGGTGCAGCGGATTTTCGGCTTCTCGCGGCTGATGAATCCGGGCAGCCCCGCGGCCCGCTGGCACGTGGAAAAGCCGTATATAATCGTTTACGAGCAGTCATACCAGTACCGCATGGACGCCGACAGCGGGCAGTTCCAGATCGAACGTGCCGGCACAACCGTCGTGCCGCGGGACGGCCGGCTGGAGGGCAATGTCACGATTCAGATCCGGCCCCATCCCGATACCGATGTCGCCGAGGCCACATTAACGCTGGATGATTTGATGTTCAGCAGTGAGCGGACGGAATTTTCCACCGGCGGCCCGGTGCGGCTGACGTCCGATCAGGTGGACCTCTTCGGACAGGGATTACTGCTGATGATCAATGCTCAGGACGGCCAGGTCGAATACCTGCAGATTCTGGACTTACAGTCGCTTCGGATCAAAGACTTTGCCGATGCCGACCGGTCGCCGGCGCTGGCTT
>SKKI01000127.1 GCA_007121565.1 Phycisphaerae bacterium | reverse complement strand
GGCTTGTCAAGCCCCTGATCCAGCGCCTTAAAGCCCTGACCACCGTCCCGGTGTGTGTGGGCTTCGGCATCAGCTCGCCGGCCCACGCCCGGCAGATCGCCGCCGACGGCGCCGACGGAGTGATCATCGGCAGCCGCATCGTCAAGATCATCGAAGAGAATCTAAGCAGCGCCGATCAAATGTGCAGCGGCATCCGGAAGTTCCTGACCGAGACGCTCACTGCACTCAAGACACCGGATTCATAGCCCAGACGCTGTCCGCTCAGACATTGACAGGTTCGGACTTGTCGGCCTTGCGGAACGACTCCAGCGACTGCGGCTCGGCCACCTTGCGGTAGCCCAGGGCCTTGATCACCTCCAGCACCTCGGTCCACGACGGAAACGGACGCTGATTGGCGCGTTTATACTGATCGATCGCCATTAAAAAGTCGAACTGCTCATCGGTCATCTGTCCTTCTTCAGCAGCTCTGCGCTCTTCGCTGCGGCGATGTCCCGGCCCGCGCCGCCGATCGAAACCGCATCGGCGATCCACCACCTGCCGCCGCCGCTCCACAAAGGTTCGCCTTTCCTCGGTGCCGGTTGTGCTCTCTGTTGATGTATTGTCACGCTCAGGCGATTTTTTTTTCTTCGGTTTGTCAGTCATAATCGGTTGCTCTTTATAAAATCAAGGGTTTCGTCATTCAGTTAAAACCAGTCGTCCTCGTCCTCGTCGTCATCAAACAACATATCGCGCTGATCAAAACCGCCGGGCTTGTGATCATGAAACGCGGCATCAAAGAAGTCATCATACGACGCCTCCTCGCTGATCAGCACGTACGCCTCATCAATACACTCTTCCGGCACCATCACGGCTATCCCGGCCCGCTCACCCTGGCCCGACCGCCCCATATGTCGAATCTCACACGGAATCTCATGGTCGGCCAGCAGCTTGCTGTATTCCTGGGCCAGTTCAGTATCCTCAGCCAGCGCCACCGTGACATAATCCTTCAGCACGGTACTTTGTTTTCGAGTCTTTCGAGTCATCGCTGTTCTCCGCGAAAATTAAAATACTCGCACGGTCAACGCCCTCACAACGGCCAACCGCTTACGCCCATCACATCGGTCAGCGCAGGTGTGCGATTAACCAAAAACACGAAAAATGCCGAAATCGCAGGCTGCGAAGACCTGTAAACATGAAAAAAGTGATAAATATGGCGTCCAGAGGCTCTATAAATGCAAAATTTATGATATTTTTATGATTTTTTTGTTGAAATGATGCCAAAACCTTATCACAATACCCTCAATAATGGTTTTCGGTTCATGGGAACCGATATTATTGGAACATTCTTTTACATGGAGGTGCCGCAATGGCAAAGAAAAAAGCTGCAGCAAAGAAGAAAAAGAAGGCCGCACGTAAGGCCGCCCCGAAGGACATGCTGGTCGTCACCAGCAAAGTCAAGGCGTACATCAAGGACAAGGGCCTGATGAGCTCATCCGAGACCGCCGGTGCGCTGAACGATGCTGTTTACGCGATCCTCGATGCCGCCTGTGCGCGGACCGAGGCCAACCGCCGCAGCACGGTCAAGCCACAGGATCTGTAAGCCTTTGGCGTATCCGGACATGTGCCGGAAGTGACAAAAAAAGCCCTGCCTTGACCCAAGGCAGGGCTTTTTGCATGGGCGGGTAAATTGCTGCCAATCCGACGCGTCAGGGAGTGCACATCTTGCAGGCGCGACGACCGCTTTGTGCTGCCTCCTGGCGGGTTTGAAACGTCACCGCTCGGCTCGCGTCGATACGTTTGGCGTGAGAGCAGTCGTGGCGGTGAAACACCCTGCTCGAGGTTGACGCCACATAAGCGCCTTCTTCGTTTTGTGCGGACTCCTGGGCAGGCTTTGTTTTCGCCTGGCCCTTGGGCTTTTGTACCGCCGGCTCGGTTACCAGTTGAATCACACGTCGCGCCAGTCCCTGATCCACCAGCATCTGCGCCAGGTCGCTGCCGTTGACCTCAATATCAGCCACCAGCGAAAATGTGTCCCCACGGCGGATGCTGCTCAGCACAATCGACGGCGGTTCGTCGTCATCGACGGCCAGCAGCACATCCCGAAAAAAGGCCACCACCGCACTGCTGACTGCCTGACCTTCAGACAGCTCAACCCCTGCCAGATGCACCGGGATATCCTGCCCGATGACAGGCGGAAATGCGTCGATATCGCAGAACAGCACACAGGATGCATCAATGCGATGAACGCGTGTAATCTCAATCGAACCATAGGTTTGCGGCGATTCGCCGGACACCGGCAAAGGGCCGGACCGCAGAGAAGCCAGCAATGCCAGAACCGCCGCACACACAATCAGCCGACAGAAATATCCCTTCATTTTTAGCGCCCTCGCTTAAAATCTCTAAACTCGCTCATCCGGGCAGTGTAAACAATAGGCCCAAGGTTGCAAGTAAAATTGATGGGTTTCTCTTTTTGGCCGGCCGGAACTGCTGGGCACCCCCCGCACGCGAAAAATAATAATGGCCTTGCTTTTTTCCCATTTTAAGGGTAAAATACATCCATGTGAAAACAGTACGCGTTCAACGCCTCGTCTTTGGTCCAGTCGAAATACCCGGCCTGCAAGATCAACCCCGCCATACAATACAGCTCTTTATTGGATAAGAGCCATAATTTTTTACTTTTATCGACAACAGCGTACGAAAAATGTGTTGACATTCCTGGCGCAGGTGGTACATTTCGCCGCTCTGAATGTTTCGTGAGAACTTTTTTATAACGTTTTTTTTGAGGCAGCAGTAAATCGATGTCATCGTCCCATTATATTCGAAATGTGGCCATTATTGCTCACGTTGATCACGGCAAAACGACGCTGGTCGATCAGCTTTTGTACCAGTCCGGGATGTTCCGTGACGCCGAGCTGAACAAACTGGCCGGCGGCCAGCACGGCCTGATTATGGACTCCAACCCGCTTGAGCGGGAGCGGGGGATCACCATCCTCAGCAAGAACTGCGCCTTGTGGTACACCGACCCGGACGGCAATGAATACAAGATCAACCTCATCGACACCCCCGGGCACGCCGATTTCGGCGGCGAGGTGGAGCGCGTTCTCAAGATGGCTGACGGCGTGCTGCTGCTGGTGGACGCCTTTGAAGGCCCGATGCCCCAGACACGGTTTGTGCTCGGCAAGGCTCTGCAGCACAAACTCAAGCCCATTGTCGTGGTCAACAAAATCGACCGCGCCGATGCCCGTCCGGATGATGTGGTCAATGAAGTCTTTGATCTGTTCGTCTCGCTCAACGCCGACGATGAGGCGCTGGATTTCCCGATTGTCTACGCCTCGGGGCGCGACGGTTGGGCGACCGTGGACGCCGACCAGAAAGGCGACACCATCAAGCCGGTATTTGACGCGATTATCAACCATGTGCCTGCCCCTAAAGACGATACCGAACAACCTCTTCAGATGCTCGTGACCACGCTGGACCGCTGCGAATATGTCGGCCGCATCGCCATCGGCCGGGTCTTTGCCGGAGGCGTTCAGCAGGCCCAGCGCATCACCGTCATCGACAACCAGGGCCGGCACACCCAGCAGAAAGTCGTCCAGCTTTACGCTTTTGACGGGCTGGGCAGAAAGCCGATCGATGTCATCGAGGCCGGCGATATCTGCGCCATCGCCGGGCTGGACCCGGTCGATATTGGCAACACCATCGCCTGCGCCGAGGCTCCCAGTGCCTTGCCGGTGGTCGCCATCGACGAGCCGACGATGCACATGACCTTTCGCATCAACGACGGTCCCTTTGCCGGACGCGAGGGCAAATACGTCGCCGGCCGCCAGATCAAGGAGCGCCTCGACAAAGAGCTGCAAACCAACGTCGCGCTGCGCGTCGAGCCGGGCGATACGCCCGAGGAGTTCAGGGTTTCCGGACGCGGCCTGATGCACCTGGGCATCCTGCTGGAAAATATGCGGCGCGAGGGCTATGAGCTGTGCGTCGGCAAACCCAACGTGATTATCCGCTATGTCGAGGGCCTGCGCCAGGAGCCCATCGAGCGGCTGGTGGTCGAGTGCCCGATCGATTGCCAAAGCTCGATTATGTCCCTGGTGGGCGACCGCCGCAGCGAATTGATCTGCGTGGACACCAAAAGCGGGGCCGGCGATTTTATGCACATGGAGTTTATGATCCCCACCCGCGGCCTGTTCGGCCTGCATGCCCGTGTGATGACCGTCACCCAGGGCCGCGCGGTGATGCACCATAACTTTGAACGCTATGAGCCGATGCGCGGCAGCATTCCTCAGCGCCAGGCCGGTGTCATGATCGCTACCAACACCGGCACCTCGACCGCCTATGCGCTGGATGCGCTCTTTGACCGCGGTATCTTCTTCATCGGCGCCGGCGAGGCGGTCTACGAAGGCCAGGTCGT
>SKKI01000205.1 GCA_007121565.1 Phycisphaerae bacterium | reverse complement strand
TGTGCCCGCCGGGAAAGCAGGTTTGAGGCGGGCAATGTATTGCCCATCGGAATATCTATCCCCGTGCGGTATCCTTTCAAAAATTCACTTGTCGCCGTATCGACCTGCCAGGCGTGGCCGTATTGAATGCGTGAAACATTCCCCCAGACGGTGCTGCCGTTATATTGTTTGATGGTTTGAAAGTCGCCGTTGGCGAAAAAGAGGATTTGGTCGAAGCGTGTGTCTGCAAGGCCGTCTCCGGTCGTATCGACATTCTCAAACCAGATGGCCAGCGGGGCGTCTTTGCGCAGGCCGCGGACGTCGTTTTTGAGCTGCTCGGCGATGACGCCGGCGCGGCGGGTGATCTCCATCGTCGAATCGGCGGTGCGATGGGCGTTGATGGCCGCAGCGAAGATCACGCTGGACAGCACAACAAGGATCACCACCAGGGTCATCGCAACCAGCAGCTCGACGATGGTGAAGGCTGTTGTTAATTTTGAATTCTTAATTTTTAATTTTGAATTACACATTCGCTGTACGCGTTAAAAAGTCGTTAGGGTTGCGGTTGGGTCGGCAGCACAGCCTGCCGGACGGTGACGACGGGATTGCGCGAGCTGCCCACTCCCGGCGGCACCACCCAGATTGTCTGCGACTCCGACTCCGGGAACGGCTGCCAATCGTCATTCAGCACCAGCGTGTCTCGGATGCCGTTGCTGGCATTGAATTCCAGCACACGATAAATGCGCCCGTCATGATCGGTGACAATCGTCGCGTCATTACTTAGTAATTCGGAATCATCCGTTGATACCAACCTCAATTGCCTCGTATCAACAACATCAACATTCACCGGCACCGGCGACGGCCAGTCATTGTTCTCTGTAATCGTATTCGTTTGGCGGTGCCAGCCGTAATAGCGCGTCGCCTGGCCGGCTTTGCGCGTAACAAAGACGGTCACCTGTACCTGGTTTGGATTGAGGGCCCGGCACAGGGCCGACCAGTGATAATGCTGCCGGTCGCCCTGAGTTTCGTTTGATGGATACAGGAATTCCGACCAGTTTCTATTAAGTACCTCACCATCAAGTCCGAGGCCATATTTCATCTGCAGCAGTGTCAGATAATCTATACTTTCCGGATTATCCGGGTCCGGATCAGGTTCGGTGGCCCAAAGCGACAAATCCGGAAAGCCATAGAGCTGTATCTTGGCCAGCGCCTCGTCGGCGGCGATAGCGCCGAGGGTACGCTCGGTCGCCAGGCCTGTCAGCTTAATGCCCACCGGAAAGATCATCGCAATTAAGACCAGCCCCACGCCGAGAATCCCGGCGGCCAGCATTGTCTCGAGCAGCGAAAACCCGAATTGTCGTTGACGTTTGTGCATAGAAAACACAGATTAATTTTTAATTCTTAATTTTTAATTCTTAATTTTTAATTCTTAATTCTTAATTCTTAATTCTTAATTCTTAATTCTTAATTCTTAATTCTTAATTCTTAATTCATTACCCCCCTACCAGCTCGCCGGTGTAGGGACTGATCATCAGGGTTTTGATATTCTCCGATTCATTTTTATCCCATATCCGGAGTTGATTAATACTGTCAACATCTCCACCAAATTCGTCGGGAAGACCGGAATCATAATTGCCCTCCATCGGCGCAAACGGCAGGAGCCCATTATAACGCACCGGGCGAATCACAAGGCGACCGGCGGAATTAAACACGACAGGAAAACGCTGCGAATTATTGATGCTCGCAGCCAACATCCCATCCGGCAAGGCAATACTTTGGCGGCCTTGCACCGCGCGAAAGCCATTAGCATAAGTTGTGCCTTCGTAATCGTGGACCATCAAGATCATATAGGTCTTATCCTGAGTACGATGAAACCAGATGCCGGCGTATTTTTGTTCGCGGACGGCGATGGCGCGGGCATTGTTCAGGGCTGCGCTGATCAGGGCGTGTGTGCCGGCGCCGCCCTGCAGGGAGTCCATCAGCCGCCGGGCCGCAGGAACCGCCACGCCCAGCAGAATCGCCACAACCGCCACCGTGACCACCAGCTCGGTCAGCGTCAGGCCGGATTGTTTTGGTTTATTGTACACAATATCGCTTTCGGCGGCCGCCCGCCGTCTTGTGTTCTCTGTCTTCTGACCTCTGACCGCCGGCCTCAATTCGCCTCTTCAAAGTTAAACACATCATCGGCCGTACCGAAAATCCCATCCGGCCCGGCGCTGTGCAGAATAAACGACTCGGCGCGATAGGGCCTGTTGGTAAAGTTCGGATTGCGTGTTCGGTCATAAAACCAATCTTGGTTCCAGGACAACGGAGGAGGAGGATTCCCCACTGATGCGAGGCCATCATTAGACAATCCTATAGCATCCCGTACATCATAGGTGCTGCCGGATAAATTTACCGAACTATGATCTGTTCTCTGGCGATTGGCTCGATAATATAAGATCGGCATGCCGATTCTCCGTCCGTCTGTCAGCCGGGTACTTTGAAAACTGTCGGCAAGGACATAACTGGGCAAGTCGCCAATAAACGCACTGTAATCAAGTGCATATAAGGCCAGGTTGACCGCTCGTGCCGATTCCAATTCCAGATAAGGGCCTTTGCGGGCCGCTACATTGTCAGGATTGTCCGCAAGATTTACTGCCGGTGCATAAAGCGGAACCTGCTCGCCTGCATCATCATATCCTTCACCAATAAAGTGGAATTCCGACCGCGGATGAAACCCAAACCCGTCGCGCCCGACAATTGCTTCGGCCAATCGCTGGGAGGCGGAATAAAACCCATATCTGTCTGTATTCCATGCGCTGGGCGGGTAGTCACCGGTGTCGTTTCGGAAGGTCTCCAGTGCGATCTCGAGGGTCTGGAATTGGGCCCGCTGCCTGACGACGCGTGCCGACTGGCCGACGCGACTCAGCGCCGGGATCAGCACGGCCAGCAGAATGCCGATAATCGCCACCGTCGTGAGCATCTCGACCAGCGTGAACGCTCGAATTGTTTTGTTTTTGGTCTGCATAATCAGTTCCTTTTCCCAAACCACGGCTTTTCGCCGACTTGACTGATTCCTAATCTGTGGTTAGATGGCTAATCGAAATTGGTCACATCCTGCCGCGTGCCGAAGACGCCGTCCCAGCCGGCCGAGATCAGGATGAACGTATCGCGGTTGTGCGGCCTGAAAAAGCCGCGATCCGGATCTTCGCGCAGCGTAATCTGCTCATAAAAGACCTGCGCCGGAGTTTTGTCGCCGCCGTCGGGGTCCTGATAGTGGACGGCCTGGCCGTTGATGTCCGGGTCGCGCAGCCACGGAAGCTGCAAGACCGGCAGGTTGTCGTCAAAATTATATGTCCAGCGGCTGTACTCGTCCTGGCCGGGGTTGACCACCTCGTTGCGGTCGGTACCAACCCGAAACGGCTGGGCCGGCTCGGCCTTGAAATACAGAATCGGCGAGCCAATACGTCCCCCGCCGGGCGCGGTATTGCGATTGAACACATCCGTAATCACAGGCGACCAGTCACGAGGATTAACTGAATTCGAGGCATAAATCGGCGAGCCGCCGCTATCTTCCCAAAGTTCAGGAACCCGCAACATATCGCCGTGCTTGAGTTCAAAATACGGCCCCCGCCGGCGAGCGAGGCTGGCGTCGGTATTGGTATAAAGACCGTCCTCATCGTCTGGCGGATACCAGCCGGTGCGCGGCTCAATGCCCCGCTGGTCGCGCCCCTGCAGGGCCTCGGCCAACTGCTGAGCGCCGGTGACGGCAGAGCCGGCCTCGCCGCGCAGGGCCGAGTCCGGGTAGCGGCCAAAATCACCGTGAAACAACTCCAGCCCGACCGTCATCGCGTGAAAGACCGATTTTTGCCGCAGCTCCCGGCTGATGATCGTTACCCGCCGCGAGCCGACGCTCATCAGACCGATCAGCAGCGCAATAATCGCAATCACCGTCAACAGCTCGATCAGCGTAAAACCGCGCCGTATTTTTCGTTGTGTGTCCTGCATTATAGCGTTCCTTACGTTGGTTGCTACGAGCAGCAATTCAATTCAACACTCAAAATCCAAAATTAAGAATTAAGAATTAAAAATTATTCTTAATGTCATCGTCCGTTCCGAACACCCGATCCGGCCCGGCCGAGATAACCTGCGGAAACGCCCAGCCGTCCGCATAACGATACCACAGGCTCGTGCCCCACGGATCGACAAAGCGAACCAGATCGCGCCGTTGACCGTCAGGCAGTTCGATAACGACGTTATTGCCATTCTGGTCTTTGTTGGTCATCAGACTGTTGGAAACCGCCGCGACCATCCCGCGACTGTTCGGACGGCGATCCAGATAGTAATACAACGCGGTGCTTGGCCAGTCATTATGTCCTGACCAGTCCTCTTCAAACATTTCAAGATCGACTTGCATGCCTTGACCGTCAAC
>SKKI01000007.1 GCA_007121565.1 Phycisphaerae bacterium | reverse complement strand
TTGAACGTCAACAACAAATGCCGGTATGTCTCGGAAAAAGACTATCGCTGTCAGATGTACGAGATGCGGCCTAAGATCTGCCGGGCGTATGATACTGACGGCTGCGATCTGACCGGCAATGACTACGGTTATGAACTGCATTTTACCGACGACAAGCAGATGGAAGCGTATATGCGGATCAAGTTCGGCCCAAAGGTGTTCGACAAGCTCCAAACGCCGAAACGCAAGAAAAAAGCCAAAAAGAAGTCTAAAACAAAGTAAAAAAGACTGCATTTATGAAGATACCACCGGTCAAGGGGACGCGTGATTTTTATCCGCCGCAGATGGCGGTTCGCAACTTTCTCAGCGACGGCTGGAAGGCGGTCTCGCTGCGCAACGGTTTTGTTGAGTACGACGGGCCGATTTTTGAGTATCTGCGGATGTATCAGGTCAAAAGCGGCGATGAAATTGTTGAGCAGCTCTTTCATCTGACTGATCGCGGCGGCAGGGAACTGGCGATTCGCCCGGAAATCACCCCTACCCTGGCGCGCATGATCAATCAGCAGATCAATGCCTTACCTCGGCCGATCAAGTGGTTTTCGATGCCGCGGCTGTGTCGGGCCGAGCGGCCGCAAAAAGGACGGCTGCGCGAGTTTTTTCAGTGGAATATTGATATCGTCGGCGTCGATGACGTGCTGGCCGATGCGGAGGTGATCTTCTGTACGCTGGATTATTTGCGGTCGGTCGGATTGAGCAGCAGCGATATCATCGCCAAAATCTCCAGCCGTAAACTGCTGGCGGCGCTGCTGGAGCATGTGGGAGTGCCGCATGACAAGCTGGATGGGCTGTACCCGATTTTAGATAAAAAGGCCAAGCTGCCCGGCGAGGCGTTTGTCGAGATGGTGGCCGGTGTGGTGGAGTCATCGCAGGCGGTTGATAAACTATTAGCGTTGATGGAGGTTCATTCAGCCGGACAGATAAAGGACATTGTCCCGGATATCGCCGCAAACGACATCGCGCAGGCAGCGCTGGATGAAGTGCACCAGGTTTTTGATCTGCTGGAGGCGATGGGGGTCGGAGATTATTGTCGGTTTGATATGAGCATTGTGCGCGGTTTGGCTTATTATACGGGGATTGTCTTTGAGGTGCACGACGCGGTCGGGGATTTGCGCGCGGTCTGCGGCGGCGGGCGCTATGATAACCTCTTGCGTGATTTCGGCGGGCCGTCGGTACCGGCGACCGGGATGGGGATGGGCGATTGTGTGCTGGAGATCCTGCTGCGCGATCGGGGGCTGCTGACCGAGGGGATGTTCAAACGTAAAATGGACTATTTTGTTGCCTGTGCCGACTCGAATTTAAGGCCCAAAGCCATGGAGATCGTCGCCAGGCTTCGCCAAAGCGGCGCAGCGACCGAGTTCAGTTACAAATCGGCCAATCTCGGCAAACAGCTCAAAGCCGCCGACGCCTGCGGCGCACGACACTGTCTGATCATCGGGCAGGAATACAGTACCGACAAAAAACTTGTCCTTAAAGAGATGGCTTCGGGCACGCAGAGCCTGGTCAATGAATCCAATTTTCTTGAGAAATCGGCATTTATCCAATGAAGTTGGATAGTACTGCTTTTTTCGATAACATTTTTTTCGGGTGAACAACGTATTGTTAAAGCAACATTCAAACCACATATTAGTGGCGATAATCATGACGATTTCGTGCGTGACGGTCGCGGCGTGGTCCGGGCCGCTTGACATGCATGGCAGCTATTCACTGTGGAATCGCGCGCCGCGCGAGCGTCTGCGTCCCATCGGCCCGGAACCGCACCCCTATACGACCGATCCGGGGTGGTTTCAGTTGGAAATTGACCCGCTCAGCTACACGCGAAATCGTGATAGCGAAGAGCGCACACGAGCCTTTGATATGCCGGCCTTGCTGAAAATCGGGCTGTTTGAAAATATCGATCTTCAGTTTGGCTTTGAGCTGTTGCTGCGCGAGCGAACAACCGACCTTGACACCGGAGACCGTGAGCGGGACAGCGGCTTCGGCGATATGATGATTGCCTCCAAGATCAACCTGTGGGGCAATGACGGCGGCGATACGGCGATGGCCGTTCAGCCGTTTATTATGCTGCCGACGGCACGACACGATGGCGGTGACGGCGGCGCTTCCGGCGGGGTTATGTTCCCGACCGCATGGGCGCTGGATGATGTGTGGACGCTGGAGATCACGCCGTCTGTTGCGGCGGTCAGAAACAGCAACGACGACGGCTATGTTACCGAGTTCGCCCATCTGACGGTGTTTACCCGCGAACTGTGGGAAGATCTGGAAGGTTTTGTGGAACTGGAGAATGCTGCCACCACCGAAAGCGGGCAAACATGGGAGGCCATTATAGCAACCGGACTGACGTGGGAAGTCAACCCGGACACGGTCCTGGAATCAGGCGTTGGTTTCGGCCTCAATGATGCCACCGATGATCTGACCGTCTATTTAAAGTTGGTTCAGCGATTCTGAATGTGGTGAAGGAAGAAGCACTCTGCCGCCGATGATTGCGCCAAAGCGGATCGTCGGCGGTTTTTTTGTTATACCCTTTGAGGGTAAAAATTCCCGCGTGAAAACCCGTAACTGAATAACGCAACACGACATAGCCGAGCAGAAACGGGAAAACTCAATCGTGATCAGTATAATAGAGCTTTATCTTATCAGGACAAAAGGGGGCTTTTTTGCTCTGTTGTCCCAATGTGACCCATTTATGCCCTTGACTTGTGGTTTTGGGTGTATTATGATGTTTAATGGTACGAATATTTCCCAGGTCCGTAATATTCATGAGTCGAAAAGTAAAACTTGAAGAAGACTGTTTTTAGCCAGTTATGTAGGTAGTTTTCCCGGATTGTTGAGTTGTATCCATACAGCCGGCGATGTCGGCTTTTTTTTATGCCGATAAGTCCGGCTCCAAACAACGAAAGGATGTCTGTAATGGCGGCTAAGAAAAAAATCCAGGTCACGCAAACCGATCATGAACGCTTGACGGCAATGATCGCCTCGATGCGCAATGTCCCGGCTGAAGATCAGGCTTGCCTGGATAAACTTCAGGGCGAGCTGGACCGTGCTCGTGTGATCGCGTCCAAGCGCGTCAAATCTGACGTGGTGACGATGAATTCCGCGGTTGCGCTGCGAGATCTGGACAATGCCCAGCTTTATGAATACCAACTTGTGTATCCGCAGGATGCCGATCCTGAGGAGAACAAGATTTCGGTTCTGGCCCCGGTCGGCACGGCCCTGCTGGGCTACAGCATGGGCGATGTTGTGGAATGGCCGGTTCCGGCGGGCGTGCGTCATTTGCAGATTGAAGGGATTCGCTACCAGCCGGAGGCGTCAGGGGATTACAATCTCTGACAAGCCCGTCTGTTAACAAGGGGCGTTATGTCTGGTACGCGGGACGGACAAAACGAATACGAAAGGGCGTTTGAAGGACGACTTGCCGAGCAGTGTGTGCGTTTTGCCCGGGTTGATCAAAGCCGTCGGTGTCGGTTCGGCCGCGATACGCTCAAGACGTTTGACTATCTGATTTATTCGCGGCAGGGCGGTTGTGTGCTGGTAGAATTGAAGGGGCGCATTTTTCGCGGGGCTTCACTGGCCGGGCGCACGGGGCTGCAAACGTGGGTTTTTGCCGATGATGTGGCGGCCCTGGCCCGGTGGCAGCGGCAATTTGAAATAGAGTGTCCCCAAGCCTGCGGCATTTTTGTGTTTGCCTACCGCATCGACCAGATCGCCGCCGACTGTGACGGCCTCGAGGTATATGAGGTCGATGGGCGGCGGTATGTGTTTTTGGCGATTGAGCGCCGAGCGTATCAATCCTGTATGCGTCCGCGCAGCCCGCGCTGGAAGACGGTCAGTTGTCCGGCAGGGGATTTCCGGTCGCTGTGTTTTCCGGTTGAGCGGCTTTGGCTCGGAGACTAAATGCTGATGAATATGACGATACAAACGCTGGCCGAGTCGGTCCTGGCCGGCGAGTTGCTATGTGCCGGTAAGGCTCAGGAACTGTCGAAGGTCTCGTATGACCATTTTGACGACCTGCTTTACTGGGCCAATCGCATTCGCCGGCGGTTTTTCGGCGATCAGGTGCGTATCTGTTCCATCGCTGCCGGCCGGTTGGGCGGGTGCGGACAGGATTGCGCGTTTTGCGCCCAGTCGGTGCGGTATGAGACCGGCATTGATAAAACGCCGACCGTGTTGAGCGATGAGCAGATATTATCCGCCGCGGCCGAGGCCAAACACAACGGCGTTGGCAATTTCGGGATTGTTTACAGCGGCAAAGCGGTTAGCGACGGGCAATTGGAGCGATTGATTGGCTTAACCCAACGCATTAAAGAGGACTATGGGCTTGGGGTGTGTATGGGGCTGGGGATTTTAAGCGGCGATCAGATCAGACGTCT
>SKKI01000035.1 GCA_007121565.1 Phycisphaerae bacterium | reverse complement strand
TCGGTGCCTCACTGCGGCGACGTCGTTGGGAGGCGCGACGCGAAGGGCCTGACGTGACGTGGAGCGCATCAACGTGGGGGGCTCGGTGCCGGGCAGCGTGCCCGACTGGCCCTTCGGGGTGCGTTTGGCTGCGTCGGTAGGTCGTCGCGTATCGCGGTTCGACACCTGCCCGCGCGTCGCGTGCGCCGATCTGCGCACGTCCGCTCGGCACGCGAGCGCGGGAACCGATCGGAGGTGAGTTCCTCGAAGACGTGAACCGTCCAAGACGCACGCTTCAACCCTGCTTCACATGCCGTGCCGTCATGGCACGTCGTCATCACCAAGGGAGGTTCCTCATGCGCACGTTCCTAAGCCTCGTCCTCGCCCTCACGCTCGGCGCTGCAAGCGCCCAGCTGACCTTCTGGACAACGGAGCATCAGCCAGAAAGGATGGATGTCCAGGAGAGACTTGCCAACGAGTTCGAGGCAGCTACGGGGATCTCGGTCGCCGTGGTTCCCGTGGAAGAGGCCCAGATTGCCGAGCGCGTCACCGCTGCCTTTGCCGCCGGTGACCTTCCCGACGTCATCTTCCACCCCGTCAACTACACGGTGACCTGGGCAGAGGCGGGCATCCTCGATACCGCCGCCGCCAGCGAGGTCGTGGACGACCTCGGACAAGACACGTTTGGTGCGGGCACGCTTGCCCTCATGAGCTTCCGTGGGGAGGCCGCTGCCGTGCCGACCGACGGCTGGACGCAGCTGCTCGTCTACCGGGCCGACCTGTTCATGGAGCACGGCCTCGCGTCGCCCACCGATTACGACTCGATCCTCGCCGCCGGTCGTGCGCTGCACGATCCGCCGCACATGTTCGGTTTCGTCGCCGCCACGGACCCGAGCCAGGATTACATGATGCAGGTGATGGAGCACTTGGCGCTTGCCAACGGTGTTCAGCTCGTCGATGACGAGGGCAACATCACCCTCGACACCCCGGCGATGGTCGAGTTCTTGGAGTTCTACGGCGAACTGGTCGACATGAGCCCGCCTGGAAACCTTTACTGGCTCCAATCGCGAGAGCTCTACCAGGCGGGTCAGGCTGCGATGATCGTCTGGTCACCGTTCATCCTCGACGAGTTGGCCGGACTGCGTGACGACGTCCCGGTTCCCGCCGACGAGCCGCACGAGTCAGGCTGGCTGGCACGCAACAGCGGTTTCGTGACGAGCATCAGTGGGCCCAGCTATCCTGAAGGTGCGGGTTGGACGCAGGTCTCGGGTCTCGGTATCACCGTCGACGCCGACATCGACGCCGCGCAAGAGTTCGTAGCGTACCTGCTCAACGATGGCTACCTCGACTGGCTCGGGATGGCCGCTGAAGGCAAGTTCCCTGTGCGCTACGGCACGCCGGAAGAGCCAACGCGGTTCATCGAGGGGTGGGCTGGACTCGAGGTTGGTGTCACGCGCCTTGCACCGTTGAGCGAGTTCTACTCCGCAGCGGTCATCGACGACCTCATCGCAGGTCTCGAGACGGGTGATCGTTGGGCGTTCCCACAGGGTGAGGGTGTCTTGCTCGGTCGCCTGTACGGAACCCGTATCATGAACGAGCTCGTTCGCCAGTTCATCGACGGTGAACGCGACGCGGCCGCGACGGCTGCCCTGCTCCAATCGCGCGTGGAGGCTCTGCGCTAACGGTCGTTCGTGCGGTCGCTCGGGCCTTGTCCCGAGCGACCGCCTCACGTATGCTCTTCAGACCCGTGGGTGTGACGCTCTCACCGATGATGCGCCGGTAGACCGGGAGGACTCTGGATGGCTGTGCGACGCACGACCCTGGCGGCTCGTGAGGCACGGCTCGCGTACTGGATGTTGGCGCCCACCTTCGTCGTCATCCTCGCGATCGTGCTCTTCCCGGTGCTTCTGAACGTCTGGTTGAGTTTCAAGCCGGTCACGCTCGGCGATCTTCGTGCACCCGTACCCGTCGCCAACGAGCGCGTCATGCAGACGCCGGACACAGCGGGCGACGAGCTCGTGCTGCGCCTCACCATGCGCAACGGTAGCCAACGCGTGACCCTGTTTGGGGTCGTCTGGGAGAAGACGCTTCCGCCGGGGCTTACGCTCACGACCGTCGACCCACGCTGCACGCAAGAGGGTGCAATCGTCACCTGCACGTTCGGCGACTGGGAGGGTGGGTACCGCGAGACGCTCGAGCTCGCCTTCCGTGCAGGACCCGAGTACTTCGAGGAAGGCGCGCCGGACGTGCGCGATGCACCCACCGACATGCGCGCTCGCGCCGAGAACGTGCTCACCAACTTCGTGTTCACGCTGGAGAATTATGCCCGGGTGCTGACCGGCAGCGACTTCTGGCCGACGCTGCGCACCACGTTGATGTACACGTTCTTCAGTTCGGTGGGCTCCATCCTCCTCGGGCTCTTCGCGGCACAACTGCTGAACTCGAGCTTCGTCGGCCAGGGTGTTCTACGAGGTCTCTTCCTGTTCCCGTACGTGGCCCCAGTGATCGCCGTGGCGTTCGTGTGGGCCTTCTTCCTCGACCCGTTCAGCGGTACGGTGAACGCACTTGGCCAGCGCTGGGAGCTGCTCGACGGCCCCGTCAACTTCCTGGGGCAGCGCTCGGTGGACGTGAGCCTCTTCGGCCTCTCGTTCGCTCTTCCCCTGGCGCTCGCCACGGTCATCGCGTTCAGCTCGTGGAACTACTTTCCCTTCGCCTTCTTGTTCATCCTCGCGAGGCTCCAAGCGGTGCCGGTGGACATGTACGAGGCGGCTGACGTGGACGGCGCTGGCCCCTTTCAGAAGTTCTGGTACATCACGTTGCCGAGCCTCGCTGGCGTGCTTGCGGTACTGTTCCTGCTTCGGTTCATGTTCCTGATCAATAAGTTCGAGGACATCTTCTTGCTTACCGGCGGCGCGGCTGGCACGAAGAACCTGCCGGTGATGATCTATGACGAGGCCTTCGGGCGTGCCGACATCGGGGTGGGCTCGGCGGTCGCGATGATCTTGTTCCTCGTGCTGCTGCTCTTCTTGTTCATCTATTACCGCTTCGCTCCGGAGGCAGAACGATGAGCGTCATCGCATCCCGTGCGCGTCGCGGCAGCCGCTTCAGTGGAGCAGTGATCGGCGCCGTCGTCGGCGCGCTGACCGTGGCAATGGTCGTGTTCATGTGGTCGTTGGCCGCGACCATCGTCGGGGGCATGGTCACCACGCTGCCACTTGGGCAAGCGTTGGTGCTGGGACTCGCCCTGGGCGCCGCGGTCGGCATCTTCTTCGATGGTCGTGACGCGCCTGGCACCGTCGCTGTCGGTAGCGGGCTCGTGCTCGGGCTCGTGTACCTGCTCTTCACGGGCTTCCGGCCGCTCGGGCTCGAGACCGTTCAACCTGTATGGGGCGTTGGGTTCGCATTCCTCACGTTCGCACTGTCGGGTCACCTCGTGCGCTACGGTTTGCGCGACATCGACGTCAGGGTTGCGCGCCGAGACGTCATCGAGCGTGTGATCGTGCGGTTGCTGCGAGGCTTCGGCTTCTCTTTCTTCACCCTCATCATCTTGTTCCCGTTCTGGTACATGCTCTCCGCGTCGCTCAAGAGCCGCGCGGCCATGCTGCGCGACCCGGCCAACCTCGCCATCGAGTTCGGTCTGGGCTTCAGCACCCTAATCCGCGGTTACGTCGAGGTGCTGTTCACGTTCGATTTCTTGCGCTTCATCGGGAACAGCGGGCTCGTCGCCTTCGTGACCATGGTGGTGACGTTGGTCATGGCGGTCCTAGGTGCCTACGCCGTCACGCGCCTGGCGTTCCCAGGACGCACCTTCCTGTCGCGCTCGATCCTGCTCATCTACATGTTCCCAGCCATCGTGCTGGTGATCCCGCTCTACGCGGTGTTCACCCAGCTGGGGCTGCGGAACACGCTGCCCGGGCTGCTGATCGTCTACCCGGCCACTACCATTCCGGTGGCGCTCTACATGCTGCGAAGCTACTTCCAGACGTTGCCGAAGGACCTCGAGGAGGCTGGCCTCATCGATGGTTGCACGCGGGCGCAGGTGATCTGGCGCATCACCCTGCCGCTTTCCATGCCGGCCATCGCCTCGGTCGGCCTCTACGTCTTCATGATCGCCTGGAACGAGTTCCTGTTCGCCTTCATGTTCCTGGACAACCCGGCCATCTTCACGCTGCCGCGCGGGATGGTGATGCTCAACAGCCAAGAGGTGCCGCGACAGTACCTCATGGCCGGCGCGATGATCATCACCGTGCCCATCATGCTGCTGTTCTTCTGGTTCGAGAAGTACCTGGTCGGTGGCCTCACGGCTGGCGGCGTCAAGGGCTGAATGCGCGCGCTCTACGTCTCGACCCGCTTAGCGGGCACCGACGGCGTCAGTCTCGA
Organism: Phycisphaerae bacterium; assembly: GCA_007121565.1. Taxonomy (GTDB): domain Bacteria; phylum Planctomycetota; class Phycisphaerae; order Sedimentisphaerales; family Anaerohalosphaeraceae; genus T3Sed10-213. Next base: position 47 of record SKKI01000035.1, on the reverse strand, counting down.
GAACGCCAAGCTCGTCGGCGTGCTGAAGGAGCTTGGCTTCGACATCC
>SKKI01000149.1 GCA_007121565.1 Phycisphaerae bacterium | reverse complement strand
CGCTTGCGCGGGAATGACGGGGACGTTTTTGTATGCGGTGATCGCGCAGATTCGCAAGACCCTTGACGATTGATGATTGTCGAAGGGTGGGGCAGGGGAAAGTTAAAGGTTAAAAGTTAAAGGGTAAAAGTGTTGAGTCGGCTGAAGCCGGGCTGAAATGATACCACCCCGTCCGCCTGCGGCGGACACCCCTGCCTTGGCAGGAGGGGAGCTTGTGGAGACGATTAATTTGAAATTACAGATTTGAGATTTGAGAAAATGACTCTTTCGCCCCGTTGGGGCTTTAGGCAGGGGTGGGTTTTTCTTTTCCGGGGGCTTGCGCCGCCCGGCTAAATCACTTGTCGGCCCGTTGGGCCTTTTTCTTTTTGGGGGCAGGCTAAAAAAAGAGGAAGTCTGTATTGTATTGTCGTCCCTTCTTGTTCGTTGTGCGCACATTTTTGTTTGTTTTGGGGTGTTTATTTCACAAAAAATGCTTTTTGAGTTGCATTTTACTGCCGGGGTGTTATTTTGAAAACGAATCAACTGGTTTTCAGGCAATTGTGCCGCGAAGTGATGTGAACCTTATATAAGAGGAAAGGCGACAAGTATGGCAGATGCAACAAAAGGTATGAACTCATTAATGAGCGAAACACGAAAATTTCCCCCACCGCCGGAGTTTCAGAAGAAGGCCTGGATCAAGTCTGTGGACGAGTATCAGGCGATGTGGGATCAGTCCGTCAACGATCCGGAGGGGTTTTGGCTGGAACAGGCCAAGTCGCTGAGCTGGTTTAAGACGCCGACCAAGAGCCTGGAGTACACCTGGAACACCAGCGCCCGCACCATTAAACACACCTGGTTTGCCGACGGCGAGCTGAATGTTTCTTACAACTGTCTGGACCGTCATCTGGGCACCCCGATTGAAAACAAAACCGCGATTCTCTGGCAGGGCGAAGAGGAAGAGGCGGTCAAGAAGTTCACCTACAAAGAGCTGCACACCGAGGTCTGCAAGTTTGCCAACGTGCTGAAGGCCAAAGGCATTGAAAAAGGCGATCGTGTGGCGATTTATATGCCGATGACGCCGGAGCTGGCGATTGTGATGCTGGCCTGCACGCGGATCGGGGCGATTCACTCGATTATTTTCGGCGGCTTCAGCGCCGACGCGATCAAAGGGCGGGTCAACGATTCGGACTGCAAGATGCTGATTACCGCCAATGTCTCGCTGCGGGCCGGCAAGCACATCCCGCTCAAGGCGATTGCCGATGAGGCCCTGCCGGACTGTCCGACGATCAAGTCCGTCATTGTCAGCCAGACCAACGACGAGCCCTGCAACATGCAGGACGGCCGGGATTTCTGGTATCACGACGAAATGGCCAAAGTCGACGCCGACTGTGAGCCGGAGAAGATGAATGCCGAGGATCCGCTGTTTATTCTCTATACCTCCGGCTCTACCGGCAAGCCCAAGGGCGTGGTGCATACCACCGGCGGCTATCTGCTGCATACGTCGCTGACGCACAAGCTCGTGTTCGATACTCACGACGATGATGTGTACTGGTGTACCGCCGATATCGGCTGGGTGACCGGGCACAGCTATATCGTCTATGGGCCGCTGGCCAACGGCGCGACCAGCCTGATGTTTGAGGGTGTGCCGACGTATCCGGACGCCGGGCGGTTCTGGCAGATTTGCGACAAATTCGGCGTAACGGCCTTCTACACCGCTCCGACCGCGATTCGTGCCCTGATGCGGCTCGGTGAAGAGTGGGTGATGAAGTACAAGCTCGATACGCTGCGTGTTCTCGGGTCGGTGGGCGAGCCGATTAACCCCGAGGCGTGGATGTGGTATTATGAGAAGGTTGGCCGGGGTCGCTGTCCGATTGTCGATACCTGGTGGCAGACCGAGACGGGCGGATTTATGATCACGCCGCTGCCCGGGGCGATGACCCTCAAGCCCGGCAGCGCGTCGCGTCCGTTCTTTGGCGTTGATGCTGTGGTGCTGCGGGACGACGGGTCGATGTGTCCGAAAAACGAAGGCGGCAAGCTGTGTATCCGAAAGCCCTGGCCGGGGATGATGCGAACGATGTGGGGCGATCATGATCGCTTTATCGACACGTATTTTGCGATGTTTGAGAACATGTACTTTACCGGCGACGGCTGCCGGGTTGATCAGGACGGCGATTTCTGGCTGATGGGACGAATTGACGATGTGGTTAACGTCTCCGGTCACCGCATCGGTACCGCTGAGGTGGAAAGCGCCCTAGTCAGTCATCCCAAGGTCGCCGAGGCGGCGGTCACGCCTGTTCCGCATGAAGTCAAGGGGCAGGGGCTGTATGCCTATGTGACGCTTCGAGAGGGCATCGAAGACAGCGATGAGCTGAAAAAAGAGCTGATCATGCACGTCCGCAAGGAGATTGGCCCCATCGCGGCGCCGGAGGCCATTCAGTTCGCGCCGTCATTGCCCAAGACCCGCTCGGGCAAGATTATGCGGCGCATTTTGCGTAAGATTGCCGAGAAAGATACCGGCAACCTGGGCGATATTACCACGCTGGCCGATCCGAGTGTCGTGGAGAAACTGGTTGCCGGCCGCGGTCAGTAACGTTGCACAAAGACAACAAATACGCCGGGTGTGCCGTCCATAAGGCATATCCGGCCTTTTTTTAAGGCGGTTTTTGTGTGACTATTGTTTGATCTGGTCTATAATCACACCGCTCGTATAAACACTTAGAAAACCGTTGGAAAGGATTGAAAATGACCGAAGGTAAAGTCATGAACCGCTGGTGGGTCGTCGTCGGGGCGTTGGTTATTCAAATCAGCCTGGGGGCTGTGTATATCTGGAGCGTGTTTCAGACGCCGCTGCGGGCGTATTTTCCCGAGTGGACGGAAGGTCATGTGACGCTGCCGGCTCAGATTGTGCTTGCGGCCTTTGCCTTGGCGGTGATATTCGGCGGACGGATTCAGGATCGGCTCGGGCCGCGCAAGGTCGCCACCGCAGGCGGGCTGATTCTCGGCGGCGGTCTGATTTTGGCCCGGTTTGCCGGGGCGTTTGAGCCGACCGCTGCGCTTGTGTGGCTGATTTTCACCTTTTCCATCCTCGGCGGCATCGGCATCGGGGCGGCGTATGTGTGCCCGATTGCCACCTGTGTCAAGTGGTTCCCGGACAAGCGCGGCCTGATTACGGGGCTGGCGGTGGCCGGCTTCGGGGCCGGGGCGTTTTTCTTTGCGCCGCTGGCGCGGGCGCTGATTTCCGGCGGGGCGTACAGGCTGTTTAATGTGCCGCTGTTTAATGTGCCCCAAGTTGGGGTCTTCAATACCTTTATGACGCTGGGGTTTATCTTTCTGGCGGCGGTGGTGATCGGCGCTCAGTTTTTGCGCAATCCCCCGGCCGGGTATGTGCCCGTCGGCTGGGTGCCGCCGGAAACGGCTAAAGCGGTGCCGGCCAAGGCCGATTATACGCCGACGGAAATGCTCAAGACACCGGCGTTCTGGCTGCTGTGGATTACCTATTTTGCTGGCTGTACGGCCGGGCTGCAGGTCATTATGAAAGCCTCACCGATCTGGCAGTCGTTTGTGTTTGCCGCCGAGCCGACGCCGATCGCTGAGCAGACGTTTATCGATGTCGCCGCTGCCGGGGCGGCGGCGGTGGCGATCCTGGCTATTTTTAATTCACTGGGACGCATCTTGTGGGGCAAAATCTCCGACAGCCTGGGCCGCAAGAGTACGCTGGTGATCATGTTTGTCTTGTGCGGGGCGGCGATGCTGCTGCTGGACTGGATGCGCATTTACCCGCTGTATTTGCTGATGATTTCGCTTGTGGCGCTGAGCTTTGGCGGGTTTTTGGCGTTGTATCCGGCGGTCACGGCGGACTTTTTCGGCACCAAGCATATCGGTGTCAATTACGGCTGGATGTTTTCCGCTTATGGGGCCGGGGGGATCTTTGGCCCGTTTTTGGCGGCGCGTCTGATGCGTGTTGTGGACAATGTGCCGTATGAGGTTGTGGATGCGCAGGGCCGGATGGCCGAGAAATTCTTCGAGGTCGGCGATTACCGTCCGGCGTTTCTGATCGCCGGCATCGCGTGTCTGGTTGCGGCGGTGATAACCACGCAAGTCAAACCGCACAAGACCGAGCCCCTCGCGCAGGAGACCGAGGGCAACCAGAAGTAATCCCCTTAGAGGCCGTGCAGCGGGAAGATCAGCCGCTTGAGTTGTTCGATGGTCTGTTCGATGACGGGCACGACGGTGTCGCGCTGGGCCTGGCTGGGGACCAGGATGCGATCGCGCAGGCCGGTTCCGCCTTGCCAGTCTGTACTTTCGAGCATGACGCCGCCCATGCCGGCGGTGAAGTCGTCGCCGGCCTGATCGCCGCACAGCGCCGACCAGACCAGTGCCCAGGCGCGGACGGTGTTCTCGACGTTGTATCCGCCGCCGCCGACGGCCAGGAT
>SKKI01000072.1 GCA_007121565.1 Phycisphaerae bacterium | reverse complement strand
GTGGTGGTGGGTGACTATCTGGCGGTGCACTTCTTCACCGTGGGAGTCCTCACCGCCGGCCTCCTCTGGTGGACCGGCGGGCGACCCGGGATGGGGCGGATCCTGGAATGGGCCGGGTCGGGGGGGCGCGTGGCCCTCCGGGTGATGCTGGGGGCGGGAGGGATGTTCACCTTCTTCCTGGTGCGATATTTGAATACGTTTCAGATCGCAATTCTTGCCGCTGTCAGTATGCCGGCATCTCTTATCTGGATCATCCGGAACACAGACAAAAGTCAAAGGCATCGAAGTATTCGGCCGAGTTCAGTTATTCTTGTGCTTTTGCCGGTTGCTGCAGTTGCTGTCTTTCCGTTCATGCATGTTATTGAACATCGTGCCTACCGTCTTCAATGGCGGCATTTAACCCCTGATCACGAGCTGGTTGAGACGCATCAATCCAAGCATGGTACCATCGCGGTATTGAAACATCACGATCAGTACAGTTTTTTTCAGAGCGGCCATCTGATTTTTTCCACCGCCGGCCCTCAGGCCGCCGCATTTGCCTTTGAAGAGCAGGAGGCGGCGGTCTTTGCACATTTTGCGTTGGTTCAGCACCACCGTCCCCGACGCGTCCTGCTGATCGGCGGCGGTTTGCGCGGTACGCTCAGCGAGATTGCCAAACATCCGGTTGAGCAGATCGACTATATTGAATTGGACGAGGTGTTGACCCAGGCGGCTCGACCGTTTGTTTCACCGGCGACGCGTACCGCGCTTGACGATCCGCGCGTGCGTTTGATCCATACCGACGGACGACTTTTTGTAAAAGCGGCGCAGCGGCAATACGATATGATCATCGTCGATGTCCCCGACCCGGCCACGGCCGTACTGAACCGCTATTACACCGAGGAGTTTTTTGCCGAGGCCTCGGCCAGTCTGCATCCGGACGGCGTATTTGTGATCGGCGCCGTCTCCACGACCGGGCTGCGCGGCACGCCGGTAGCCAACCGCAACGCTACGATATATCACACCCTTGCCGGCGTGTTTTCGCGCGTGCTAATGGCGGGCGACCGGTTTATTTTTTATATTGCGACGGATTCAGACGAGCAGATATCTGTAGATGCATCTGTGCTGCAGCAGCGCTATCTTGATCGAGAGATCGAGACGGACGGCTTTTCGCATCACCATTTTCAGATTATCTTGCAGGAGTCCCAACTTCGGCGAATCAACTGGATCATTCGCCATCACGGTCGAAGCCCCGATGCGCACCTGCACGGTCCAAAGGCCGGCCCGCCTTTTCCCGAAGCCGTCCGGGACCAGGAGCGCGCCGAAAAGCTGCTTCCCCCGGCCAATCGGCGATACTTCATCAACTCGGACTTCAAACCCATCGGATACTACTATACCCTGCTGTTTTGGGGTGATCTGGCGCGGGCCAGGCATACGGAAATCCTGAAAAAAATTGCACACGTCCAAGCGTGGTGGATACTGCCTCCAATCGGATTATCCCTGTTTGCGGCACTGGCGCTGCGCATCGCCGGACGCCTGACCGGGAGGCGGCCGGAACTGCATTTTGCTGTCTTGTTTACGGTATTCACGACCGGATTGGGAACGATGGCGATGCAGATTGCCCTGTTGTTCTCATTTCAGAGTTTATACGGATTTGTGTTTGAAAAAGTCGGGCTGATCGTCGCCATTTTTATGGGCGGCCTGGCGGCCGGCACTGCGGCGACGCATCGTTATGTCAAACAAAAGACGAACACTGACCTGCTTGCGGGGGTACAGTTATTAATTGCTCTTTTGGCCGGTTTAATTGCTCTGGCGCTGCCGGGGGCCGCTTCTCTGCAATCGCCGCGAGCGGTGTTTATGCTGTTTTCGATACTGACGTTCGGGGCCGGGCTGCTCAATGGTATTGATTTCCCATTGGCGACGGCGTGCTGTATGGCATTGAATAAGCGAACAGAAAAATCCGCCGGTCTTGTCTATGGACTTGAGCTCTTAGGTGCTTCGATCGGAGCGGCCTTGGCCAGTGCGGTTGTGGCTCCGATTCTGGGTATTATCGCCTGCTGTCTGCTGGCCACTGTCGCAAATGCAACCGCATGTGCAGTACTGTTAATCGCGAGACGATCTGATGCATAAACAAAAACCCCCTGATAATGGACTGACAAAACGAGAATTTCTTAAATGCGGCCTCGGCGGCGGCTGTGCGTTAGCGCTTGCAGGGATTTCACCGAAGGGCCAACAAGGCCATGCCCAAACCGCCCGGCGCGGGTTTGTCAGGCACCGCCGTTCCCCATGGTTCACCGCGACGGCTGACAGAAAGATTGAATGTACTCTTTGTCCCAAATCATGTACGTTGTCCGCAGGCCAAACAGGGATATGTCGGGTCCGTCAAAATCGCAATGGCAACGGCTATACACTGGCGTATGGAAATCCCGCGCTGGTGCAGGAAGACCCCATCGAACGCAAGCCCTTCTTCCACGTCTTGCCGGGAAGTCGGGCATTGTCCGTTTCCACGGTCGGCTGCAATCTGGAATGCAAGTTTTGCGAAGTATGGGATATGGCGCTGGCGGCGCCGGAGGAGGTGTATGCCTATGACATGCCGCCGAAAACCGTTATTAAGTATGCCAGGGCGGCACAATTGCGATCGATCAGTTATGCCTTCGGCGAACCGGTGGTTTTTTATGAATATATGGCCGAGACCGCAGAACTGGCCAAAGAGGCCGGACTGCTCAATCTGCTGCACACTGCCGGATATATTCAGCCCCGACCGCTTAAACAACTTTCCGGCCTGCTCGGTGCTGCCAATGTCGATTTAAAAAGCTTTGAGCCGGCATTTTACCGCGATGTCTGCGGCGGAGAACTCAAACCCGTGCTGAATTCGCTGGCGATTCTTAAAGAAGCCGGTGTTCATCTCGAAATCACTACGATTCTTATTCCCACACTGAATGACAATATGCAGATGATTGCCCGGATGTGTGAATGGATCAAAAAAGAACTGGGAACAGATGTGCCGATTCATTTTGCGCGTTTTTATCCCCTATACAAGTTGACAAACCTGCCCCAGACGCCGGTTTCCACCTTGGATCAGGCGCGCAAGACCGCTCACGATATCGGGCTGGAGTATGTCTATATCGCCCGCGTAACCGGCCATGACGGTGAAAACACGTACTGTCCGGGCTGCAAAAAGAAAGTCATTGAACGCATCGGATTTGTGGTCGACAAGGTTGACCTTGAAGACGGCAAATGCAGACATTGCAACGCGCCGATACCGGGAAAATGGGCTTGATTTACCGCAATCGGCGGCGGTGCATCTGTGCCTGTGCAACAGAACGCTCGTCAAGGTTTGTCAATCCGGCCTGAATCGCCCAATCGATGGCTTCGACAAATTCCTCAGAGTTGATCGCCCGGGCAATCTGCTCGTACTCAAAAGCACGGTGTTCGACCCGGTATTGGGACATGATATTGACATAGGTGTCGGTGGTTAAATGCTCGGCGACCCACTTGACAAACGCCTGTGTGCCGGCGACACGGTTGGGCATGACAAGATGCCGCACCATCAACCCGCGAAGTGCGATTCCCCGTGCGTCGGTGACCAGTGTGCCGACCTGGCGATGCATCTCAAGGATGGCCGCCTGAGCCATTTGGGGATAATCGGCGGCCCCGCGCACGGCATAACGGTCGGACTGGCGGCCGTCCATAAATTTCAAATCCGGCAAATAAATATCAACAATGCCGTCCAGCAGCTTGATGTTCTCAACGCGCTCATAGCCGCCCGTGTTATAACAGATCGGCAGCCGCAATCCCTTTCGGTAAGCAATGCGCACGGCGCTGAGAATATTCGGCATGACATGCGTGGGTGTGACCACATTGATATTGACACAGCCCCGCCGCTGGAGATCGAGCATCATATCGGCCAACGCGCTATCACTGACCTGACGGCCGCGACCCTCATGGGCGATGGGCCAGTTTTGGCAAAAAACGCAGCGGAGGTTGCAGTTGGAAAAGAAAATCGTCCCCGAGCCTTTTCGGCCTACCAAGGGCAATTCCTCACCGAAATGCGGGTGATGGCTGAACACCATCGCCTTGGCCGGGGCGTTGCAAAACCCCTTTTCTCCGGCCTGACGATTGACCCCGCAGCGGCGCGGGCAAAGATCACATTTTTCAAACTTGCGCTGGGCCTGTTCGATACGCTCGGCCAGCTTGCCTTCCGCTTCCAGTCTGGCATAGGCCGGCTGCCAACCGTCGGAATCACCGCCTGAGACGTCCGCGCGCGAACAGGAACTCATCAAGGCAGTGCCGCCGGCCAAACAGGCGTTTTTCATAAAGTTTCTTCGTGTCACAACCATCGAAAATGCCTCCGGTCGTCAATCGGCATTTAACTGTACTATTATTGGCTAAAAAACAGGCTACCACAAAGCAACACAAAAATCAAGTGTTTATGGCCATG
>SKKI01000260.1 GCA_007121565.1 Phycisphaerae bacterium | reverse complement strand
TACGATATTGAGGAAGAAAAAAGTGAGAAAGAAACTATCTTAATTAAAATAAGAAAAAACTCACCACATGCGGTGTAACAAATAAGGGTTACAATGTTATATGAAGCGAAGTAGTCCGGGCAAACTTTTGTACGGTTGATTAATCCCATAATATCTGTGCCATAGCGCCCCTCAAACATTTACAGAGGGGTTCGGCGCTCGATATCATGGGGTCGACACCCTCTGTTTCGGACGATAAAGAAGACTCTCAAACCCAGGAAACATATATTTTGCTGTTCTTAAATTGCTGTGCAAATGTTGCTTTATCAAGCTTCAATCATGTTTTTTCTCGTATTCATCAAGCATGCATTTCGAAAATGTCTGTTTACTTCGTTTATCAATTTATACGGACGGTTAAATGCTTCCTGTGATAACTTAAAGTAGTCAGAAAGTCTTCGTATCGTTTCTTTTGAAAGCCCTTTGTGATAATTTAGACTCTTCTGCAATTTTACTCAACGAAATATTTTTTTGCATAAAGTGCATATAATCAAAGAAGCCGGAATAAGAAAGCTGGACCTCAAAGGGCCCGGCTTTCCCGTCAGGATCAGAATAATGATGAAAATATTTCTTCCCACAGTGTCGGTTTTTTTCTCTCCTTAGCCTGAAATGGCAACCGTGGCATTCGGTAGCCAGTTGGTCCCCCATGAAATATAAAAGGGTAAGTTCAGACCTCATAATATTGAGGTCTGAAATTGTAACCGTTCCCGGCTGGGGCAGGGGGAAAAAAAGAGCCAGACCACAATCTGCCCTGCGTAAGTGAGAGCAGCATCAGGGGCAGCTTATTATATATTGTGTCTTTCCGTTAATGTAAAAAACCAATACGTTCATCAAATTTATTCACTCAGGTAGAGTTAAATTTCATAATATTGTTTAGACAGGGTTTAACCGGGTATAAAAATCTTTATACCTGCACTCTGGATAACCGGGCGAGAATTCCAGCAATAAAACCAAAAATAAATATTGTGATCAACAGCAATTTAATTTAACAGCAATATGAGCAGGATTAAAATTGTTAAAATCAGAAACTTTTTGGCTATAGTATTTTGTCTTATACTTTTTACAGGATGCTCAGAAAAGGAGTATGTCTATCTGGATGTAGCCCCGCAGCTTGAGATAATCGTAGAAGATCAGTCCGCAAACATCATCGAAGGGGCAACAGTTAAACTATACAATTCCTCGGAAGATTTTTACGAAAATAATAACCCGCTGCAGACAAAAGTAACGAACCAGTCCGGGAAGGCCCTTTTTAAAGACCTTGATGAAACTGTTTACTACTTCTATATTGAAAAAGGTGAGATGAACAACTACTATGAGGTAGTGACTTTTGCCCGGCCACTGAGGAAAAACGAAATAAAAACTATAAGTTCCATTATCAGATAACTACAGCTATCATTGGATCACGAAACTCCCGCCATCCAAAAGGAACAAGGGATTTAAAAACTGAATTTGGTTTACCATCAAAACAGAACTATTCAATATAATATTTGCTGACTATACCTTATTTGCCAACTATACCCTGAAGAAATGAAACCCTCATCCGCCTTCGACAGCCAAAATAATAATTTATAAAACATGAAAAACCGGTATTTTAAGTCAATTCTCTTCGTAACCCTCCTGCTTGCAGTTTCAACCTGCCAGAAAGAGACAATAGAAACGGACAAAGATCCCGTAACTGTTGAAGGTGAGGGATTAAAATTAAATGTTGAGCAGACGGTTATTGACCTCTCTTCGGCTATTGTAACTGAACTGGAATCGGTTGACACATTCGAATACAATGGTGTGAAATTTCCAAAATATGAGTTAACAATTGAAGCAACACAAGACGAGGCTGAGAAGATCCGGCCGGGAACAGTGATTTATGTACCCTGGGGAGATAAAGGGGGCAAAGTTATCTTTGTTTATGAAACAGGGGGCCCGAAAAAAAGCGGTCATCAGCTGAAAAGCAGGATCGGCCTGGCAATAAAAGGTTTTCAGGCCACGCTTGATATGTATTTTAACTATGAAAATGCAGTTGTTGAATTCAGCACACCCGATAACCGCTCAAAGACCAACTCGGCATACCCGTATAAGCTGACCGGCTCTGAGGATCCGCTTGCAGATGTGGGTATAAAATTTGAAGCCGAACCTGATGAAAAATTGAGCCTGGAATTCTCATCAAGCCCTGAGGCACTGTGCAAGCTGGAGATCTCTGCCAAATTGTGGGAATCGGGTGATTCTTATATTTCAACAGAGGGCTCTTTAACTATACATCCTGCAATAGACCTGGTTATGAGGTATGAACCTGAAAAAACCTCGACAGGGCTTTATGAACTGCTTGAGGCCGCAATGGTTCCTGATGCTCTCCTGTTCAGGTACAGGGACAGGAATTACTTTCTTGGCAACATGCAGCAGTTGCGGACAAGTGTCTATACAGATATTGACAGGGAGCTGTCTTTTAAAATCCATTTGACACAAAAGTACGATCTGGCTACCTTGCGTATCCCCCTGGGCGCCCTGGTAATTCCCTCCTATCCTGTTTCGGCGGCATTCAAGCTGTCATTTGAGGTCAATTTCAATGCCATGGGTGAACTTGGACTGGAATGTTACGAAAACGAATATTATAATGTTGTCCTGGGAGTGGATATTGACCAGGACCTGGAGGATCCTGAATGGTATTATGAATTCAGTGAAAGTTCAGAAAGCGGTCTGGTGCTTAAGGCCAGGGTTGAACTGACAGCGGGCATCTACCTGATTCTGGAGTCTGAGGTTTACGTACTGGGGGTGATTGGCCCTGAATTTGCCGTAGGCGGGTTCCTTGAAGCAAAAGCAGCTGTTGGTGCTGTTGCGGAAACCGGTGATCCTCTGGCAGTGGACTGGAAGCTTACGGCTGATGCGGGGATAAAAGCGGAAACCAGTTTGAACATTGCATTATTCCATATAGATTATTTAACATGGAAATTTTATACAATGGCTGAAAAAACCTGGAGCAAGAATATTTACCTGGCTCCGCAGAGCCTTAAAATAGAACAGGGTAATAACCAAACCGGGATAATGGGTGAACCATTGCCCGTTCCCATTTCTGTCGGCGCTTATGACAGCAGGGGGAGCCTTATAGATTACCTGCCTGTTCCCGTCTATTTTGAAACCACAAACGGAAGCGTTGAACCTTCAGACATGGTACTGACCAGTGGCGGGTTTGCAAGTGCTGTATGGACACTTGATGATGAGAATGAGACCCAGCAGCTGGATGTTCATTTTAAGAATGGAGAGGAAAAAAAGGGAGAACTCACCATAAATGCCACTGCAGAACCTCCCGACGATGACGACGATGATCCGGATAACGGGGAAATCGGTGATACCTTCACCGATCCGAGAGATGGAAATTTATACAGGATCGTTCAGATTGGCGACCAGGTCTGGATGAAGGAGAATCTCAGGTATCTGCCGCAGGTATCGCCCTCTTCAGAAGGTTCAAGAGCCGATCCACATTACTATGTCTACGGTTATGAGGGAACCAGTGTATCGGAAGCTAAAGCCACTGACAATTACCAGAACTATGGGGTGTTGTACAACTGGCCAGCAGCTATGGATGGTGAAGGGAGCAGCAGTGCCAATCCAAGCGGGGTACAGGGTGTTTGCCCCGCAGGGTGGCACCTGCCAAGTGATTCGGAGTGGACACAGCTGACTGATTATGTTGCCTCCCAGGGATATTCCAATGAACAGGATAATCCCAATGGCGCTGGCAGAGCCCTTAAATCCTGCCGGCAGGTTGATTCTCCCCTTGGCGGGGATTGTGACACATCAGAGCATCCAAGGTGGAATTCCCATAGCACCCACTATGGCATTGATAAGTTTGGATTTTCGGCCCTTCCGGGCGGCTGCCGTCACGACGAATATAGTTTCCGCTTCGTTGGCGACTACGGTTACTGGTGGTCCTCTACCGAGTTCTTGTTATCAGCCGCCAGGACCCCGGGCATGCGCTACGATACCGGCTATGTGAGTTTGTACTTGATTCTGGTTAAGGAATACGGTTTCTCCGTCCGGTGCGTCAGGGACTAGATGCCTCTTGCAAATTGTCAAAGCCAAAGGGTCTGTCCGTTGCATCAGGAATTGAGTGCGCACTGGTCACGATTTCCCTTTCGGGGATAAAAACTGACCGGCAGCTAATAGCCGGCATGGTGGCTGTAAACCACCTTTTCCCCTTTCGGGGATGTGAATGGATCTCAGGACCGTGTAATTGCCGGCTGGACCGCCTGTGCAAAATTTTGGATTTTAAAAAAATTTTGAATATTTTGCCTGTGATCCGGAAAAATTATTAATGCCCTGTTCTCCGGAAGGGTTATAGTTGTAGGGGGGGGTACATATTGTGAGGTTGATTTTTGGGCGGGAAGCTTTGACAAAAAGGGCAGGC
>SKKI01000119.1 GCA_007121565.1 Phycisphaerae bacterium | reverse complement strand
GCCGTAGAGCGTCGGCAAAAAGAGCATTGACTGCTGCGCCGCGGCCAGCGGGATCAGCAGCAAAAAGAACAGCGCCGCCGAGGCCGGGCAAAACGACATCGCAAAGATAAACCCCAGCGCGCCGGACCACCACAGGCCGCCGCCCGCTGCGCGCTGCTGCAGGCCGGCCCCGGCCAGCGACAGCGAACCGGGCAGATTGAGCATATTGAGCAAGATCATTCCGAGTATAATCAGTATCGGCCCGATGGCCATCATCCCGTATTTCTGCAACACGCCGGACAGTGTACTGCCGGCGGCGATGTGATCTTTGAGAATCCACAGAATCAGAACGCTCAATCCCACATACGCTGCGGTGCGTCCGACGGCATAGATAACGCCGCTGAGCAGCACGCGTCGGGAACTGGACACGCTGCGCCCCAGAAACGCCACCGCCGCGATATTCGTCGCCAGCGGGCAGGGACTGATCGACGTTTGAATCCCCAGCCACAAGGCCGAGACGACCGCCAGCGCCGCCGTCATACTTGCCCTCCGTCCAGATAGGCGTCAATGTTCTCTTTGATGTACTGCTTAAACGCTTCCGGATTGTTGTTCTTGGTCCAGACCTCATCAAGCCGGTTGGCGTCGATGTGCTCATCGCCCCGCATCTTGACAAGCACCACCGTCGGCGCGCTGACGCCGTAACGCTGTGCCATCGCGACATTCTCATTGAAATTCACTGTCCGCCACTCGATTCGCCCGTCGGCCAGGGCATCGGCAAAGTCGTTTTCGACGACGGCATTGGCCATGGTTTCGATGGTGTTGCAGCTAAAGCAGCGAAAGGTCGCGTGCATGTAATAGACAATGACTTTATCCTGCGCCGGCTCGCCTGTGTTCTCGCCGGCGGCAGCGACTGACTGCTTTGGGTCGCCGTTGTTTTGGGCTATCGCTCGAAACGTCATTTCCTTGCCGACAGCAAAACCGATGCTCACCAGCACAAACGCCATCAGCACCTTGCCGACTATTTCCTTGGCCTTCATGTAAAAAACTCCGGATGCATTTCATAAAGTAGCACGGGCTTGGCAGCCCATGAACACGGCCAAGATGGCCGTGCTACAAATACAAATTCCTATGCATTTCAATTAGTTGACACCTATGTCGGCAAGTTGGGTCGTAATTTCAGCCCGGTTCATGGACCCCTGATGGCGGGATATTTCCCTGCCCTCGGCGTCAAAAAACAGCAGCGCCGGATTGCTGCGAACGCCGTACCGCGCCGCCAGAATCGGCTCGGTATTGGGATTCAAGGATACCACGTTCAGCCTGGAACCGATTTCTCGGTCGACCGCGGCAAGCTCAGCGGCCGTCGCATCCGGGCAGCAGGGACTGGCCGCATAAAAGAGCGCCACTGTCGGCGTGCCGCCCTGACGTGCCTTGTCCAGCGGATTCTCCTGAGCGGCACGGGCCTGCTGCTGTGTCCAGTCGCCGGCGACCTCAATCGTCATCTGTTGGCCGAGCGTCTTGATATAGTCGTCCACCCTGTGCTGCTTTTTTTCTTGCGCCAGATACTGGGCAATCATCGGCTGGACGCGCTCAAACGGCGCGCCGTGGAAAAAGTGCGGGTTGTCCTGATAAAACGCCTGCTGGTCGGCCTCGGTGGTCGTCACATCCTCTGTCATCTGGTCAAACAGGGTATTGATCAACTGCTCATCGCTCATCCCCTCGAGGTTGCGCCCCTGCCCATCCAGCGCCTTGCGGGCAGCCCGGACCAGCAGCTTGCCCGCTGCTTCCTGTTCGAGCACATAAAACATTTCTTTGGCGAGCATCGTGCGTACATGCGGCGGCTGCTGCGCAATTGTCTCTTCGATCTGCTCACGCGTGATGTGGACGCCCTCGGCGGTGAGCAGGACGCCGTCAGGCAAATCCGCCGGCTGCGCATAGGTCAGCGCGCCCGTTGCCAGATTCGGATGCAGCGCGTCAACCGTTTTTGTCTCGGTTTCATCGGCCGTGGCAATTCCTATTGCTGCGCAAATCACCGCCGCCCATACCATGCGATAAGCCTGTAACGTGTTCATCGTCTGTTCCTTGTGTGGATGGTAAACTCTCAATTGAATTCAAAGCCCAGCTCGGACCATTTGTTGAGGATGTCCTCTTTGGACAGCAGGCCCTCGTTGCGATAGAGCTCGTGGCCGGAGGGGGCGACAAAGACCTGCGTGGGAATGGTTTCAATATTGAAATGATGGGCCGTGGCCAGGTCTTGCTGGACATCGACAAACACCACCTCCAGCTTGTCTTCATAGTCGGCTGAAATGTCCTCCATGATCGGCTTCATCATCTGGCAGGGGACACAGGAGCTCGAGCCCAATTCCACCAGCCGCGGCAATTCGGCCGGCGCCAAGGCCGGGATCGGCTCCTCGGGCTCGCCCTCGTCGTCCCATGTCTGATGGATATGGCCGCCGGACAGTCCCGGACAGCAAAACGGCGATCCGCCCTGCAGGAGAATCACAAACGTGCCCACCCCCATCATCAACAGCACCGCAATGGCCATCTTTATAGTCGAATTCATCGTCAAACCCTTTCTCTTAATCTGACCGTTAACCGTCATCCCGCGTAGACGGGGATCTGACTTCTGACCCTACGCCAGAAGCGCCTGAATCTCATCAGCCGAGGGGACCTTGCCGGTGACCTTGACCTGGCCGTCAATGGCCAGCGCCGGGGTCATCATCACGCCCATCGCCATAATATCGTTGATCTGCGTAACTTTTTCAACCTCGGCCTCAACGCCGGCGGCCTTAACTGCCGCCTCGGCATTCTCGGCCAACTTCTTACATTTCGGACAGCCTGTGCCCAGTATCTGAATCTTCATTTTGTTTCTCCATATCTAAGATTGGCATTTGCTCTAATTCATGTGTGAAACCGCTCGTCGGCTGTTCGGCTCCCCTCTTTGACGGCATCCATCCAGCCGCTGCGGGACACCTCAAAATAATCAAATTTCGGGCTGTACGGCTTAATATCCAGCAACGGCGTGCCGTCCAGCATATCCGCATCACGAATATAGAGCTTGTTGCCCTCAATTCTGTCGAGTTTGACCGGCGACATGCCGATCGGGTTCGGCCGTGACGGCGCCCGGGTGGCAAACAGGCCTCGTGGCTGCGTATCCATATACGGCGTGACGTGCAGTTTGTGCCCCGCAACCCGGTCAAACCAATACATCAGCCATAGACGCTCAAAACCGTCCACATCTTTCAAGCCGGGGACATATTCTTCGAACACCTCCACCACCCCCTCGACCCCTTCGGCAAAAGCCGACTGGATCGGCGTGCCGCCGGCTTCTTTGAACGGCGTATGAATCACGCCGATGGGTGTGACCGTAAACTGTTTCATAGTAAGACCCTAAAGGGCGGCTATCGCACCGTAAATCAGACCGCTGATGGTCGCCATGACGACTACCAGCACGATAAAGACGATTGTCTTTTGTGTACCCATGACCGAGCGGATGACCAACATATTCGGCAAACTCAGCGCCGGGCCGGCCAGCAGCAGTGCCAACGCGGGGCCATTGCCCATCCCCGCACCGATCAGCCCCTGCAGGATCGGCACCTCGGTCAGCGTGGCAAAATACATAAACGCCCCGGCCACCGAGGCGAACAGGTTCGCCCGCAGACTGTTTCCGCCGACAGCCCGCTCGACCCACCCGGACGGAATCAGCCCCTCGTGGTCAGGCCGTCCCAGCAGCGCTCCGGCGACCAGCACGCCGAAAAACAGCAGCGGCAAAATCTGCTTGGCAAAGGTCCACGTCGCAGCAAACCACTCCTGCGGCTCGCCCTGTTGTGTGCTGGTCATCCACGACAGGCCGATCACCCCGGCGGTAAACGGGATCATGACCCACAATCCCTCAGTCGGCAGCGCGATCGACAGGGCCAGCACAGGCGCCGCCGCCACGGCGACCTTCCACCACGGGATACTAAACCATAATACCAGAATCACACCCAATGCAAGGGAAAAAATCCCGGTCAGTACCCATTTGGCCGAATGGACAGCGTGCCAGAGCCCCTGCTCGTCCTGCGGGGCGCCCCAGTTGGCAAAGACCAGCACACCAATCATCACGGCAAAAAACAGCGCATTCTGCCACAGCGGCCGCGTCACCTCCGGCTCAGGCATGCCCATCTGGCCGTTGGCCTTTTCCAGCTCCTCTTTGCGGTAGATAAAGTGCATCGCCAGTCCGATAACGATACTGAACACGATCGCCCCGACCGCCCGGGCGATGCCCAGCTCGATACCGAGAATCCGCGCTGTCAGGATGATCGCCAGCACATTGATCGCCGGGCCGGAATACAAAAACGCCGTGGCCGGGCCCAAACCGGCGCCCATCTTGTAAATGCCGGCAAACAACGGCAAAATCGTGCACGAACAGACCGCCAGCACCGAACCGGACACACTGGCCACCCCGTAAGCCAGCACTTTGT
>SKKI01000146.1 GCA_007121565.1 Phycisphaerae bacterium | reverse complement strand
TTCGAGCCTGAATCCGCCGCTCAGGTCGAAGTTCTCAATCGTGTAGAGGCAGCCTCGGTTCAGACTTGCCGAAGTGTTGCCGAGGAGCTGATCGGTATCGGTGTCCACAATCCAAGGGTTTCCTCCACCCAAAAACCGGACCATCCCACCCCCGATGCCGGGATTGTCTCCGCGGTCGGCACCGTCGAAGACGTTATGGTAGACGGTGGCTGCCTGAGCCGTGGCCGAAATCAGAAGAACGACCGTCGCCAGTACCGCACCTGCCACGAACCTGTTTCCTTTGCGCTGCATCCTGCGCTCTGCCTTGCTGTTTACAATCATCATGACAATACCCCTTAAATAGAAGGTTTCGGATGGGCGTAATATCGAATAACGCATCCAATATCATAAACACAACGGTTCACCTCAAATTCGCCGGAACATCCCCGATACTCAGTGTATCTTACATTATTATAAACACATAAATCAATGCACATATCCGGCCAAAAAGTGAACAAACCCGGCAAATATCGTATTTATGCAAAAAACCGATTGGTGTAAAATTTGGCTGAATTAACATAAGTCTCTCCCAAATAAACTCTTACAACTTAATCCTCGCGTTGGAAGCAGGCAGGCACACTTTTGAGACCGTGCATTTATTTCCGTGCATTAACAAAAAATTTGAAATCCCGATAAACTTGGACGCAGTATATTTGTCCGTGCGGTGTTTGAAATCAGTAATTGGCTAAATTGCAGTGAGCAAAATCCTGCCCAAGCTGAATACCAGCGGCTCGGGGTATTGATTGCCTGTTTGTGCGGGCAAGCGTCGTGTCAGATTTCCACCTGGGATTTGCCCTGGCAGAAAATACGCACATTGTCGGTGGATTTGGAGACAACCATGGCGACTGCATCGGTCTCGGCGGTAATCCCGGCCGCGCTGCGATGACGCGAGCCAAGCCCCTGGGGCAGCGCAACCGTTTCCACAGACGGTGACAGATAGCGGCCTGCGGCCAGAATCACGCCGTCGTCGCGGACGATAAACGCGCCGTCCAGTCCGGAAAATTCCCAGACCGTTTCCTTCAGCTCCGGATCGAGGATGTTTCGATTGTGTTCCGGCACGCAGGAAAAGGGGTTAAGGATCATCTGGCTGGATTTGTTCATCACCTGTTCATGGTCGCCCAAGACAAAAATGGTCCCGAGCGGCTTGCCCCGCTTGCCGCGTTCGGTCAATTCCAGGGCGTAGCTGAGCAACTGCTCAAATACCGCCGGTTGCTTGACGTGATCCAGAAACGAGAGGTTTCCGAATGAAAACATTTCAATTTCAAGCTTCAAATCCACCACTGCCAGATTGTCAAAGACATCACTTTCGGGGGAATTGGACAGGAAGACCACCACATTATCGCGATGCACCAAGCCCTGTGATATGGCCATCAGCGCGGCGATTTTGATCTGCGCCCGGCGGGCCAGCTCAAAGTCAGGAAGTCGGATGATCCGGGAGCGGCTGTGTTTAAGGGTGTTCAACGCGCTGAGCATCCGCTCGCCGCGGGCGGCAAGGACGCACCGATCATCCTCGAGCAGTGTCTTTAAACGCTCACGCGAAATATGTCTGTTGACATACACCAGCAGGACATCGGCCTCGAGGTCGGTCGTCAGCTGCCGCGCGTGGCGGATCATCGACGCGTTGATATGCTCAATCGACCGGTGTTTGTCGCTGCCGGAGGAGGCCGCCTGCCCACGCGCGTTTACGTGTTCGCCACTCATCGCCTGGCATACCGTCTGTTAATCTGTTGGCACGATTGAGGTAACCGACACGACCGTGACCAGTGCCTGTGGATCGCTGATGATGTCGCCGCGAATGCCGATCCGTGTGTTGACGAGCTCTTTAAGACGGTTTTCAATCTGCATATTGCCGGGCACAAGATAACAGGCAATCCGCCCGTTTTCATCGGTCAGCAGATAACGCTGCTGGCCGGCTCGACCGCTGTAGACAAACGACGGGCGAACCGTGCCGGTAAACAGCGGCACCTGCTGCGGATCGGGGATCTGGTGCAGGCGGCTCTGATGGGCCGATTCAATCTGCGCCCGGAGGCGTTCAAGACGCTCATTCTGCTGGCGAAGGGTATCGGTCACGCCGAGGGCCAGCTCGAAGCCTTCGATACGATTCAGCAGATTTTGGGCATACAGTTTTGCTTTGCCCGCCTCGGGGTCTTCGAGCATCGCGGCCAGTTCATCTTTAAAGGCGCTGTAGTCCTGCTCGTCCATCGGTTTTTGCAACTCGGCGTTGATTTTCTCGATCAGCTCATGACAGCGCTGCAGATAGACGGTTTCTGTTGAGGGGGCCGCCGGCTCCGGCTCGGTGTCCGGCTCGTCAGGTTCTTCATCCGGCTCTTCGGGGTCAGGGCTCGGCTCGGCGGCCTCCTCTTGCTGCTCAGCTCTGGCAGCAGGTGTCGGCGGCGTATCGGCATCCACACCCAGGCGCTCTTCAAGCGTTCGCCGAGGTTGTTCAACATCTACCGGTTCCGGCTCGGGCTCGGGCTCGGGCTCGGGCTCAAACGGGCCGACGTAGCGAAGGTTGTCGCTGCTGACCCACAAAAAGCCGCCCGAGGGCACTTTGATCTTGTAATAATCTCCCGTCTCCGGCTGGGCCGGGTCAAACAGCTCAACGACCTCGCCGGCATTCAGACGCGCCTGAATGCTGAACGAGCGAATCGGTTCGATATAGTCCGAACCCGCCCAGACACGCACATTATCGCTTGTGACGGTTCCTACAGCGGGATCATCGGGATTGAGCCGGACGTGGTTTTTGTGAATCCAGGAATAATGCTCGGGCCGCGGCAAAATCTTGGCCCAGCCGCCTGTCTCTTCGACCACCGTCACCCGGTCGCCGGTATCAAGGGTTCCGCAGTGATAATAGCCGGGCCCGCGACCGGAACGCACAAAGACATCATCGGTGACAGCCTCTGCAACAAGCGGATAGTCGGCCTGCTCCGGCGTCCCGGCGATCTGCGGCGATTGCGCCACAGCCAGCGACACAAACGCCGAAGACGTCAGCGTAATCCAGCCAATCATATACAGTTTTGACAGCATGATACTTCTCCGTAATTAGAAGACACTCCGTATCTGTGTTTTTATCGGACGCTCACTTAATAAAATCTAAATAATCACATTCGCACTGTATCACCTTCCCCGGCCGTTGTCAACTGTTTTTAGCGCGGGCGACTCTTTCAAGTGCTTTCGAGACGGTCAATTTCCTGACGGCATAACGCCTGCTGGCCGGGGTCGCGCAACTGATCCAGCGCACGCTTGAGATAGTCCAGTGCCCTGGCTCGCTGCTGTAGATATCGGCCATACAGCAGGCCGAGCATTAAATAGACTTGCTCGACGTATTCATAATTGCTGTAGGACTTGAGGAACAGTTCATAGGCTTTGGCCGACAGGGCCCAGTTTCCATTTGCCATAAGCTGATTGGCTATATCCAGTTGAAGCTGCCTGGGCAAGACGTGGTTGGGGGCAGTTTTGAGCAGTTCTTCATAAAGCTGCCTGGCCTGACTGGTATCGTTGCGGGTCATCGCGTCATGGATGCGCCTGCGAAGCTCAATGATGGCTTTGTCATGACTGTCGGCGACCGGATTGCTTTGGACAAATGTGCGTTGGGGGCGTTGCGGCTGATCAGATTGCCACGGACTGTCGTCATCTGTCAGGACATCGCGAAAGCGGCGCCGGCGGTTCCATTGGCGCAGCATCCCCCACAGGTCACTGTGATGGCTGTCGATAAGCCGGCTCGCCAACAAACCGAACACAATGGCAATCCCAAACGCATACCCCGCCAGGTGGGCGTCAAAGGCGATGTTCGCCTCTGAAATGTGCTTTTGCAGGACGTTGTCGAAAAAGATGAATTTCAGGAGTATCAGGTACATCGCCTTGATTTCAAAGGTGCCGATAAAAAAGAAGATGTAGAGGACCCTGATATAGGTTTGGGGAAACAGCACCAGGTAAGCCCCCGTGACCGCCGCGACCGCGCCGCTGGCACCCAGCACGGGGTTATGATGCAGCAGGGCGTGTCCCAATCCTGAAAACACAGCCCCGCCGAGATAAAAGCACAAATAGCCGATATTGCCCAGCTTGTCATTGACGTTATTGCCGAAGATATACAGAAAATACATATTGCCGAGAATGTGCATCAAGCTGCCGTGCAGAAACGCATAGGTGACAAACTGCCAGATATACGGGTGCTCGGGTGTGAGCATAAACTGCTGGGCCCAGGGACGCAGCGGCTCAATAAACGGCCCGACGCGATGCGGCCCGTAGGTCAACATAAACAGAACGATATTGGCGACAATCAGGATATAATTGACATACGGCGTTCGTCGCGGACTGATACTGGTGCTTATCGGAAGCAGCATATTCGGCTATTGGCCCTTAATTCGTCGTTATCACGCTTTTTTATACAGAATAGTGAAAACGCTTATTGTACCGGTTTCCGACGGC
>SKKI01000303.1 GCA_007121565.1 Phycisphaerae bacterium | reverse complement strand
TCCTTCTTGACAGTTTTCATCAGGTCCGGATAAGATTATACAAAGACCCCTCCCGCGTCAATACAAATAACAAAAACCCGATAAACTCAAACCTCAAAACTAAGAACTCAAAACTATCCTCCGCCTATCACCCCAATAATCAATATTCAACATACAAAATAGATCACAAACACATCAATCGTCAACCAAAATTTACATCGAAAAAAAGATCGGTTATGGCACTTAATTTTTTGTCAAAAAAACGCATTGTTTCGACCGTTTTTGACGCACTTTTGCAATGTTTTGCACCCAAAAAAACCGCCCCGAAAACAAGAAAAGGGGTATAAAAGATCGAAAACCAAAAAAAACAATCAACCACCCCGTAACCCTCGTCATTCCCGCGCAGGCGGAATCTGAATCGGTCTGTCCATTTTTAGATCAACACGACAGACTATTCGGGATGGAGAAAGTACAAAATAAGAATGCGCGCGAGATTTTTACACAATGCGTATAATATCTTCTTTTGCTCTTGTTTTAGCTCACGATTTTGTTACAATAGACATGGTCTTTAATCCTTCTTCAACGGAAAGGAAGTGCGGATGAATGTAAATATAGTTCTGCTCAACAAAAACGGCACGACCAAACCCTTTGCCCTTCCCAGCACAGTGACCACCATCGGCAGGCGTCAGGAGTGTGATTTCTGTCTTCCTCTGGGCGTGGTCTCCCGGCGGCACTGCGAAATCTACATCGAAAGCAGACGGGTCTCGGTGCGGGATTTTGGCAGCCGCAACGGCACCTACCTCAACGGGCAGAAGATTGACGAATCGCGGCTCAAAGCAGGCGATCTGCTGCAGATCGGCCCGATCCGGTTTGTGCTTCAGATTGACGGGCAGCCCGATACGTTTGATACCTATCTGACCGAGCCGGACGAGACATCCGACAAGACCGCCGGCACTTTTGACACGCCGCCGGACGCCAACGCCAGCATGAGCGAAACCACCGATCTGACCGATTCGGACCATGGCATCGGAGCCGAAAATAAGATCAGCAGAAAATCCTGAGCCGGATTGCCCTTGATTGACGCCCTGGGTGTCAGTATAGTGCGGCGATGGACAAGGACTTGAAAAACCTCACGCCGGAGCGGCTGCAGCGGCTGGTCGAGATGTTCGGACAAAAAGCGTTTCAGGCCGGTTATCTGTTTACGTTTATCCACCAAAAAGGGGCCGCCGATCTTGACCAGATCACCCCCCTGCCCAAAGACTTTCGTCATGCCCTGAGGGCCCGGGGCTACGTCATCTCGACGCTCACATTGCGCCAGCAGTACGCCGATCCGGACGGCACGCGCAAATTTGCCTTTGACCTGCCCGGCGGCAGCCGCATTGAGACCGTCTGCCTGCGCGACGGGGACCGCAACACGGTCTGCCTGTCCACCCAGGCCGGCTGCCGGATGGGCTGTGTGTTCTGCGCGACGGGCCAACTGCCCTTTGACCGCAACCTGACCGCAGCCGAAATCGTTGACCAGGTCTACCAGGTCCGCAGCCATTGCGGGGCTGTGCACAACGTGGTGTACATGGGCATGGGCGAGCCGTTGGACAACCTCGACGCGGTGATGCGCTCGGCGGCCCTGCTGAACGACGAAAACGGTGCCAATATCGGCATCCGCCACATCACCCTATCGACCTGCGGCCTGCCGGCAGCCATCGGCACACTGGCTGCCTGTGACCTGCGCCCCCGCCTGGCCGTCTCGCTGCACGCCCCGGACGACGCGACACGCCGCAAGCTGATGCCGGTCGCCCGAAAATACCCCATCGACTCAATCATCGCCGCCCTGCGGGACTACCAGCGTCAGACCGCCCGCCGCATCACCGTCGAATACTGCCTGGCCCGCGCAATCAATGACAGCGACACCCACGCCAACCGGCTGGTCGCCCGGCTCAAAGGCCTCAAGGTCAACGTGAACCTGATTGAGCTGAACCCCTTTACCGGCTGCCCGTATGAGGCCTCGCCGCCTAAGCGCATCAAGGCCTTTGCCGAGGTCCTGAAAAACGCCGGCCTCGAGACCGCCATCCGCTACCGTCGCGGCCGCCGCATCCAAGCCGCCTGCGGCCAGCTCGGCGCAACACAGATCAAGCACCCCTGACCTTGCTTTTCAAAAAGGCGTTTTACTTTTGAAGAAAAAAGACATTTAATGCCAGGAAGTCCAAGCAGGAAAATTATAGGGATTTGGATCATTTGACTCGTAAGCGAGAATTCGGGTTAAACAACACAATGAAATCTTGACAACATCGGTTTTCGAGCTACAGTGGTGACTGAATGCATACTGCCTTTCGAAATGAAAATGCGCGCAGGGTGTCCTGCGGGATTTCGGGAGGAACACGGCTTAAAGGATGGTGCCTATGAAAGTATGGCCGGGACAGCCCAGCCCGCTGGGTGCGATATATGACGGCACGGGGACGAATTTTTCAATCTTTTCCGAAGTTGCCGAGCGCATTGAGTTGTGTCTGTTTGACGAAGCCGGCAGCGAAACCCGCATCGATCTGCCGGAGGTGACCGGCTACTGCTGGCATGGCTATCTGCCGATGGTCGAGCCGGGCCAGCGTTACGGGTTTCGAGTGCACGGGCCGTGGAAACCCAAAGACGGGCACCGCTGCAACCCGGCCAAGCTGCTGCTGGACCCCTATGCCAAGGCCATCGACGGCCAAGTCCAGTGGGATGAGGCGATCTTTCCCTATCGCTTTGACAAAGGGCCGGATGTTCGCAGTACCAGCGACAGTGCGCCGTTTATGCCCAAATCGGTCGTGCACCAGCCTCACTTTGACTGGAGCGGCGACCGCCGTTTGCAGCTGCCCTGGCACGAGACGATCATCTACGAAACGCATGTTAAAGGGCTGACCGCCCGACACCCGGATGTGCCGCCGGAGCTGCGCGGCACCTACGCCGGTCTGGCCCAGCCGGCGGTCGTGGATTATCTCAAACACCTGGGCATTACGGCGGTGGAACTGATGCCGATTCATCATTTTATTCACGACAAGCATCTGGTGGATCGGGGGTTGCGGAATTACTGGGGATACAATTCCATTGCCTATCTGGCGCCCCACAGCGAGTATGCCTATGATCAGCGCCCCAGCGGGGCGGTAGCCGAGTTCAAGCAGATGGTCAAGGCCCTGCATCAGGCCGGGATTGAGGTAATTCTGGATGTGGTCTATAACCACACTGCCGAGGGCAATCACCTGGGGCCGATGCTCTGCTTCAAGGGGATCGACAACGCCTATTATTATCGACTGACCGAAGACCGGCGGTACTATATGGATTACACCGGCACCGGCAACAGCCTGAATATGCGCAATCCTCACGCGTTGCAGCTTCTGATGGATTCGCTGCGCTACTGGGTACTGGAGATGCACGTAGACGGCTTTCGATTTGATCTGGCCTCAACGCTGGCGCGCGAACTGCATGATGTGGATCGGCTGTCGGCCTTTTTTGACCTGATCCAACAGGACCCGGTCATCAGCCAGGTCAAGCTGATCGCCGAGCCGTGGGATGTCGGCGAGGGCGGCTACCAGGTGGGCAATTTTCCGCCGGTCTGGACCGAATGGAACGGTAAGTATCGCGATTGCGTGCGCGACTTTTGGCGCGGCGAGGACCAGACGCTCGGCGAGATCGCCTCGCGTTTCACCGGCAGCTCGGACCTGTACGAAAATACCTCGCGGCTGCCCTATGCGAGCATCAACTTTGTTACCGCCCACGACGGCTTTACGCTCAACGACCTGGTCTCGTACAATGAAAAACACAACGAGGCCAATGGCGAAGACAGCAAGGACGGCGAAAGTCATAACCGCTCCTGGAACTGCGGCCACGAAGGCCCGACTGACGATCCGGAGGTCAACCGGTTGCGTCAGTGCCAAAAACGCAACTTCCTGACAACGCTGCTGCTATCCCAGGGCGTGCCGATGCTGCTGGGCGGCGATGAAATCAGCCGCACTCAACAGGGCAACAATAACGCCTACTGCCAGGACAACGAGATATCGTGGTACGACTGGGACAACGCTGACGAAGACATGCTGGCGTTTTGCCGGGAACTGATCGCCTATCTAAAGGAACATCCGGTGTTTCGGCGGCGACGGTGGTTTCACGGCCGTCCCATTCACGGCTCGGAGGTGACGGATATTGCGTGGTTTACCCTCCAGGGCCAGCGGATGAGCGAGCAGGACTGGGGGCAGGGGTACGCCAAAACGCTCGGCATCTTTTTGAACGGTCAGGCCATACCGAACCCCAACCCGCGCGGCGAGCCGGTGGCGGACGATAATTTTTATATTATTCTCAACGCCCACCACGAACCGCTGGACTTTACCCTGCCGGACAAAAGCTGGGGACAGCGCTGGCTCAAGGAGCTGGATACCGCCGCCGGCTGGATTGATGAAGAACACGTCCTCAAGGCCCAAGCGAGCTTGACGGTACACGGACATTCGGTAGTTGTCCTGCGCCACGAGGCGGACTGAGGCCGCAGGCGTCCCGTTACCGACGGCTTGGCCCTCATCGTTTATCGACAGCGGCTATGGAGCGTCATCGGCCTGCTCGG
>SKKI01000004.1 GCA_007121565.1 Phycisphaerae bacterium | reverse complement strand
CGGCGGTGGTCTTTTTGGGCTGCGGGCCTGACGAGCGGATGGCGCGGCAGGCTGTGCCGTTTCAAACCGAAGGGGACACGATCAAGGTCATGACGTTCAACATTCGCTACGGCACGGCCGAGGACGGCCCGGACGGGTGGGCCCATCGCCGGCAAATGGTCCTTGACCGCCTCGCCTGGCACGGCGCCGACGTGGTGGGTCTTCAGGAGGCGCTGGACTTTCAGATCGCCGAGATTCAACGCGGCCTGACAGGCTATGCCCTTCTCACCGCCGGCCGCGATGACGGCAAACAGGCCGGCGAGCACTGCTCCATCCTCTACCGCCGGGACCGCTTCCGGCTGGCCGATTCGGGCACGTTCTGGTTTTCCAACTCGCCATGGGTGCCCGGCTCGATGCACTGGGGCAACCGTATCCCCCGCATCTGCACCTGGGTGCATCTGATCGAGCGCGACACCGGCCGCGGCCTGTACGTCTACAACCTGCACCTGGACCACCAGTCCCAGCCGTCGCGGTTCAAAAGCGCCGAACTGCTGGCCCGCATCGTCGCGCAGCGCGACCCCCGCGACCCGGTGGTGGTGATGGGCGATTTCAATATGGGTCTGGACAATGCGGCGATGCTGTACCTCAGGCGGCTGGGCTATCCCAACGCGCCGCTCGAGCTGCTGGACACCTGGCGGCTGCTGTATCCCGACAAGCCGGACCGGCGCACCTATCACGGCTTTGGCGGCGGCATCGACGGGGTGAAAATCGACCACATTCTCATCGAACCGGATACCGTCGTACTGGACGCCCAAATCGACCGCTTTGCCAACGATCAGGGACGCTACCCGTCGGATCATTATCCCGTCACCGCAACGCTGCGGCCCTGGCCGGACGGCTCATAGCGTCCGCCGCCGATCACCACTTGATGCGAATGCCCTCTTCGCGCGCGTGGGCGGCCCAGCGCTTGATCTGATCCAGCGCCAGCTCCAGCTCGCGGCTGCTGTCGAGCAGATTCTCATACAGCCGCCCGTCGTTGAGCAGCTTGGCCGCCGTGCCGTCGCCGGAGTGAATGTTGCTCAGGACAAGGCGAAACTCCTTCAGTGCCCCGTCCAGGCTCAGCGCAACCGCCTCGATCTGCTCGGCGCCGACCTCGGTCAGCCCCTGAATCGAGTCCAGCGTCTCATTAAATTTGCCCGCCGTTTCATCGACCCGCTCAGTGCCCACATTCGCAAAGCCCTGCAGCGATTTGAGCGTCTCGGTGGCCTGTGCGGTGGCGACGGCCACATTTTCCAGGGCCTGCTTGATGTTGGCCCGGTTATCCGGATCGCCGACAATGGCGTTGGTGTTCTGCGACAGGGCTGTAATCGAGACGACCAGCTCATCCAGCTTTTTCTGAAGGCCCGGCGGGAAAAAATCCGTCCCGGTGGCGACTTGGCCCCTGTAGCTTTCCAACCCTGCCCGGAGAAAATCGTCGGAAGGTTCATCCGGATCAAGGCCCACCTCAATAAAGCTGCTGCCCAGCCCGCGCCGGATAATGCTGAACACAGCGGTGTCGGGAATCTGCTCGCGAAAGGTGTTCTCAATCCAGATATCAATACGCACCCGGTGGTCGATGTGTCCATCGTCATCGACGGTCTTTAGCGGCGGATGGATATCGCGGACCCGCCCGATCTGGTAGCCGCGATAATTGACGGGGGTGTCTCTGTGAATCCCCGGCGCCTCGGGAAAATAGACATACATCATAAACGAGCGAAACTGCGTGGCGAACAGCGGCAGATTGCGAAACTGAAACAGCATCCAGACAAACGCCAGAAACGCCAGCAGCACAAACACACCGACCACGAGATTGCGGCGTCGCTGCAGTACCTGATAATCCGTCATACATCCTTTCCTTTCGGAAGCGTAGCATTCTTCAAAAACAGCTCCCGGATAAACCGAAGCGTATAGCCGCTGGCGTTGAGCTGTTTAATCAGCCGGATCCGCTCAATCGCCTTGCGGTCAAACAGCCGCCGGCCGCCGGCGGTGGTCTCGGTCGCCTCCAGCAGCCCGACCATCAGGTAGTACTGCACGCTCTGGCGCGACACCCCCGCCTGCCGGGCGGCCTTGCCGATCGGCAGCAGCTTGTCGTTACAATCGGTCAATATCGACAGGTTCCGTATCCGGTGCGTCCTTTTTTAGTTGAAAACAATCTTTTTTGGATAGCTTTTTGACCATATCAAGAAAATGAGCCTCAAACGCGGCGTAGCCAAAGAGCCGGGCCGCAGGACTCTTTTTCTTTATCGGCTGCTGGGCGGATAAAATTAAAAGATAGTCGCGACCGGGCGGCAAATCGTGCTGATGGCGGCGGAAGGCCTCGCGGGCCAGACGCTTGAGGCGGTTGCGATCCACGGCCTTGCCGCACCGGCGGCCGAGCGAGACGGCGAACCGGGCAAAGCCCAGCCCGTTCGGCGCCGCGTAAAGACGCATAACCCCCTGTCGGACGAGGCACTTATGTGCCAAGACCGCCTTGAAATCACGCTCACGCGTCAAGCGCTGAGTTTTTCTGAAATACAGCCGCATAGCACATAGTATAGCCTGCCGATCTGGCTAACACAATCCGTAATGCGCCATCCTGGCCCGTAAGCGGGGCGTATTTGCCGGCCGGTCAGCGGGGATTGGATTCCTGCCGGATGACCTCGACCGGGGCCAAGGCCTCCAGCGGCTCTTTCAGGACGTCCGCATCGCCGACCACGACAATGGTCAGGTTGTCCGGCTTGATGATCCGCTGGGTCAGTTCGATGCAGTCATCCGGCGTGGCCGTCTCAATCGCGGCAAACAGCTTGCTGAAATAGTCCTCCCCCAGCCGCTGCGAGCGAAGCAGCCACAGGTCGCGGGCGATCTGCTGCGGCGTCTCGCGCAGCCGCGCAAAGCTGCCCAGCAGTGACCGGCGCGTCTCGTCCAGCTCGGTCGCGCTCAGGGGCACGGTGCGGAATCGGTCGATCTGCCTGTCAATCTGCTCGAGCATCTCGACCACGGCGTCGTTGCGGGTAAAGGTTGAGATTTCAAAGGTCCCGGCCATCCGCAGCGGATTGAACCGGCCGAAAATACTGTACGTCAGGCCGTGCTGGACGCGGATCGTTTCATTCAGTCGGCTGTTGAACGAGCCGCCGAAATAGTTGGCCGCGATCAGGGCGTGAAAGTAGTCCGGCTGCTGATGACGGGTGATGCCCAGATGGCCCACGCGAATCCGCGCCTGGGCGCTGCCGGGGTTGTCCACCAGCACAATCCGCCGCGGCTCGGGCTCTGGGATATCCGGCAGTACCAGCCCCACTTCCACCAGGTCAATGTCCCAGTCGCCAAAGTAGCGCACCGCCAGCGCCTCGGCCCGGGCCGGGGTGATATCGCCGGCAAAAATCAGCGTCGCCTGGTCGGGCCGGGCGAATTTTCGCCACCACAACTGCAAATCGTCCGGCTCAAGCGCCGCAAGCTGGGCCGGTGTGCCCTTGACCGGCCGGCCGTAGGGATGGGCGCCAAAGACGGCCTCGTAAAATGCCGTCTCGGCCTGATAGGACGGATCGCGCTGGCGGATTTGCAGGCCGGTCATCTCCTGCCGCATCAGCCGGGCAAACTCACCTTCGGGAAACGTCGGCCGCAGCACCACCTCGGCCATCAGATCCACCGCCCGGTCAAGATGCTCGCTGAGCGTGCCTATCGAGACGGTCGCGGTATCTTTGTCGGCGTCGGTATTCAGCGAGATGGCGTAATGCTCGAGCGCCGCGGCCACCTCGGCCTCGCTGTAGCGCTCGGTGCCGCGGGGCAGCATCGCCGTGGTCATCGCCGCCAGCCCGGGCTTGTGCTCGGTCCAGGACCCGTACGGCAGGCCGAGCATCACCGAGACAAACGGCGCCTTGGCATCGGAGACCGTCATCACCGTCAGCCGATTGTCCAGCGTGGCCTGCTCAAACGGCAGGTCAAACACCTCGCTTTTAAACTCGGCAAACGGAGCCGTTTCAGGGAAGTCCTCCGGCCGCTCAACGCCCGGCCGTCCCGGCGGGACCGGCTCGGTTTCCGGCTCGGCGGTGATCGGCGCATCCTCGTCGTCCAGTTGCCCGCCGCCGGGGTTCTGCTTGATGATAAACCGAAAGACGCGGTCTTTGCCGAGCCGCTGCCGGGCAACGCGCTGCACGTCCTCGGCGGTCACGGCGCGAATCGCATCCAGCAGCCGATCCACGCGCGACAGGTCGCCGGCGGTCACGGCCGCGGTGCCGATCAGCCGGGCCTTGCTCTCGACGCTCAGCGTCGCGGTGACCACCTGCCGCAGCAGTTGGTTGCGGGCCTTTTCCAGTTCGTCAGCGCTGACGCCGTCGGTCCGAATCGCCTCAAGCTGGTCGCTCAGCGCCGCCAGCGTCGTCTCATACTTTTCAGAGTCCTGCGGTAATGTGGCGTACATCGCAAACAGGCCTTCCTGCTGGAGGTGGTATGTCCAGCTTCCTGCCTCAACGGCCAGTTGCTCATCGGCCACGACGCGGCGGTAAATCCGGCTGCTCTTGCCGGTGCCGAGGATTTCGCTGAGCACATCCAGCGCCCGCTCATCGGGATGGCCGATGGG
>SKKI01000297.1 GCA_007121565.1 Phycisphaerae bacterium | reverse complement strand
TCCTGGCCGGTGATGTGCCGGGGCTGCTCGACATCCTCATCCAGGCGCAGCTTTTCAATGGTCGAGGCCAGACCCTCATACACAAACTTCAGCGCCTCAGCGTCATAGCGCCCATCCTGCCGGGCAATCTGTTCCAGCGTTTCTTTCATATGGCAAATCCTTTGGACCCTGAGCGATAGATGCCGATCAATGAACGCGCTGGCCGGGCTTGGCGCCGGTGTCGGGGCTGATCAGAAAGATGTCGCTGCCGCCCGGGCCTGCTGCGCAAACCATGCCTTCGGACAGGCCGAACTTCATCTTACGCGGCTTGAGGTTGGCCACACAAACGACCAGCCGTCCGACGAGATCTTCGGGCGTGTAGGCCTTGGCAATACCGGCAAAAACGTGCTTGGTCAGCCCGCCCAGATCCAGCTCCAGGCTGAGCAGCTTATCGGCGCCTTCGACCGCGGAGGCTTTGACAATTTTGGCAATCCGCAAATCCACCTTCATAAAATCGTCAATCGTACATTCATCGGCCAGCGGCTCGTCAAGCGCCGCGGCGCTCGGCTCGGCCGCCGGGGGGGCGGCGTCCTGTTTACTGTCTTCAATCATGGCATCTACCTTTTGCTTTTCAATGCGTTCAATCAGTCGTTCAAAGGGGTTAATGGGATGGTTTTCCAGCGGCGTTGCCACATCGGCAAATGTCTGCGGCGGGATGTTCAAGAACCGTTCCATCTTTTCGGCAAACGCCGGCAGCACGGGCTTGAGATATATCGTCAAAATCCGGCTGGCATTCAATACGGCCGTCAGCACGGTACGGGTTTTTTCCGGGTCGGTTTTAATCAGCGTCCAGGGCTGATGATCTTCGACGTATTTGTTGCTCACATCGGCCAGGGCGCAAATCCGGCGAATCGCCGCGGCATAGTTGAGCGTTTCATAATCGGCGATGATGCTGTCTTTGGCCTGGGCCAGTTGATCGATCAGCTTGCGGCCCTCATCGTCGAGCATACCGAGTTTACCGTCCAGCTTTTTGGTCAGCATCGGCCCGGAACGGCTGGGCAGATTGGCCAGCTTGCCCACCAGATCGGCATTGACCCGGCTGACAAAGTCGTCCACGTTCAAATCGATATCGTCCACATCGCCGCTGAGCTTGGTCGCGTAGTAATAGCGCAGGTACTGCGGGTCCAGGTGCTTTAGAAAGGTGCGCGCCATGATGAACGTGCCCTTGCTCTTGCTCATCTTCTGGCCGTTGACGGTCAAAAACCCGTGGACGAACAGCTTGTCCGGGCGGCGCAGCTTGGCGGCGATCAGCAGTGCCGGCCAGAACAGCGCGTGAAAATACATAATGTCTTTGCCGATGAAGTGATAAACCTCGTACTCGCCGCTGTTCCAGACGTGTTCAAAATCCAGCCCGTTGCGATCGCAGTAGTTTTTGCATGAGGCCATATAGCCGATCGGCGCATCGAGCCAGACATAAAAGTATTTATCGTCCTCGCCGGGAATCTTAAAGCCGAAATACGGTCCGTCGCGCGAAATGTCCCAGTCCTTAAGCCCGGCGGCGAACCATTCATCCAGCTTTCGTTTGACCGACGCCTGCACGTAGCCGGCCTTGAACAGGTCCTTCAGGGCCGCGGCATAGTCGCCCAGCTTAAAAAAATAATGTGTACTTTCCCGCAGCACCGGCGGCCGTCCACTGACGGCGCTGACCGGGTTGATCAGTTCGGTCGCCCGGTAGTGCGCCCCGCACATATCGCAGGAATCGCCGTACTGATTCTCGGCGCTGCAGCGCGGACAGGTGCCTTTGATGTATCGGTCCGGCAGCCACATCTGTTCCTGTTCGTCA
Organism: Phycisphaerae bacterium; assembly: GCA_007121565.1. Classification (GTDB taxonomy): domain Bacteria; phylum Planctomycetota; class Phycisphaerae; order Sedimentisphaerales; family Anaerohalosphaeraceae; genus T3Sed10-213. The sequence goes on along the minus strand of SKKI01000297.1, from coordinate 2,756 downwards.
AAGGCCTGCTTGACGGTGCGCTGGACAATGGAGCCGGCGGCCAGCGCCTCGTGATAAATGCGCTCACTGAGCTGGCGGTTTTCGTCGGAGTGCGTGGTATAGTAATTGTCAAATTCTATCTCAAAATCTGTAAAATCCTGCACATCTTCGTGATGCACCCGCTCAATGAGCTGCTCGGGCGTAACGCCTTCGCTCTTGGCGCGAATCATAATCGGCGTGCCGTGCGTGTCATCGGCGCAGAAATAATGACAGGTATGGCCGCAGGCCTTTTGAAAGCGGACCCAGATATCCGTCTGGAGATATTCGACCAGATGGCCAATGTGGATCGGGCCGTTGGCATAAGGCAGCGCCGAGGTTACAAGCATTTTACGTGTCATAGATGAATACTCTCCGAAAACTATGCGTTGTTGTTCTTGTCAGAGCGGCCTGAATCGTCCCTGCGTTTGGCGTTTCGCCTCTTTTTGCGGCGGTTTTTCCTGGGCTGTTGTTTTTGCCGGGCATCGGGGGATGGGTCGGCTTTTTGTTTTGAAGGCCGGCGGTTCTGCTGCGGCCGCTTTGAGCCCTTGCCGCGGCCTGGGGCGGGTTGTTGTTGATTTTTGTCAGTCGGCTGCTGCACGGCCGGGGCCGTCTCGTCCTGGTCTAATCGGGCCTCGTCTTCGAGTTCATCAATGATATCCATACTGTCATTGAGCGGGTGCAACGGACGCGTGGATTCCCGTTTTTTCATTTCCTCAGCCGCCGCCGCTTCGTCCATCGGCAGCAGCTCGTCCACCGGCCAGGCCTGACGGTCGCCCAGCGCATCCTGAACAACGACCAGTTGCGTCAAAATCTGCACATCCACCACGCGCCCGGTGCCTTTGGGCGTGCGCACCGTTGAATTGCGGTGCGGCAGTCGATCTTTCAAATCCATATAGGTCTTGTCTTCATAGCGAAGACAGCACTTGAGACGGCCGCAGTGGCCGCTGATTTTGGACGGGTCCAGCGTGGCCTTTTGCAGTTTGGCCATCCGCATATTCACCGGCTCGAGGATTTTCAGAAATCGGCTGCAGCAGCATTGCTGCCCGCACGTTTCAAAATCGCTGATCAGCTTGGCCTCGTCCCGCGCGCCGATCTGTCGAAGCTCGATGCGCGTCTGGTACTCCCGGGCCAGCGTCTTGACCAGCTCGCGAAAATCCACGCGGCCGTCGCTGCTGAAATAATAGACGATGCGCTCGCCGCCGAACAGGTGCTCGGCATCGACAACCCGCATCGGCAACCTGAATTCCTTGATATATTTTTCGCAGCAGGCGATCTCTTCCTGCTCGGACTGGACCAGGTGTTCCTGTTCGCGCAGGTCTTCGTGGGTGGCAAAGCGGACAAACTCCCCGCCGGGGCCAACCGGTGAATTCGGGCCCAGATTGCCGAAATAAGATTCGACCTGCTCGGGCGTATTGCGAAACTGCCCGGCGCGGTAATTGTGCACGCCGACCACGCGGCCCAGTTCCAGACCGCGTTCGGTTTTGATAATCACATGGCTGTTGAGCTTGGGAATCGTCGGCTCGTTATGCTCAAACCACCCCATCAGCCCCAAACGGCCGTAGCTGACCAGCATCGATTTGGTATTTTTGGCCCCTTTGGGCTTTGCGTTTTCAGGTTGCGACATCTATATAAAACTCTCCGCTTCATTTTTATGTTCCGCTAACGGTGTTCTTTTGTCAACGTATGGAAAGATTGATTATATCCGAATGCGTCAGATTTAACAAGAGCTGCTCGAAAATCAGTTTTTCGTTCACGCTGGACTCCACCCAGCGGTGCAGTTGATACATTTGGGTGACCAGAAGAGACAGTCTTTCCGGCTCGTATTTGTCGGCTAATTGGCGGATGACGGCCGTCTGATCGGTGTTGACCAGCGCCTTGCCGCTGCCGAGCGTCAGCTTCAGCGCATCCGAAAGGGCCAGCGTGACCATCTGAATCAGCCCGATCTGTGCCCGGCGAGTGATGTCTTTGGTGCTGACATTTTCCGTAACGGCTGACCATGCGGCGGCGATTTGTTTGGCCGCCTTGCCCATCCAGTCGGCCTGTTCAAGCACATCCGGCAGCGACGCGTTGGCCAGGCGGTCGAGCAATTCACGCTTAATCTGGTACGGTCTGTCGCCTTTTGGCTCCAGCGCCGCCCACTGGAGCGCCTGGCCCAGCCGGCCTTCGCAGAAATTTGCCCAATAGCCGCTTTCCGGATCTGTAATTCCCGATTCTTCCAGCTTCCGGACAATAAAGCCGGCCTCAACCGGCCCGAATCGCACCAGGCGGCACCGCGACAGCGTGGTCGGCAGCATTTTCTCCAGCCGGCTGCAAATCAGGATGATGACACAAAACGGCGGCGGCTCTTCGAGGATTTTGAGCATCGCGTTCTGACTGGATGGGTTGACCTTTTCGGCCTCGCGAATCACATAAACGACATATTGGCTCGCTTGCGGGCGGGTTGCGGCCTTGTCCAGCAGAAATTCCCGAATCACATCAATCGGCATATCCAGCGGGGCTGTCTTATTTTTCCCGTTTTTGGTGAAGGTTACCAGTTCCTTGTAAATCGGCTGGAAATCGGGATGGCCGCCGCTTTCGAACATGTGACACGACGCGCATCGGCCGCAACTGTCAAAAAAGGCCGGCTCGCCGGGCCGCTGCGTTCGGTCCTGGCACAGCAGCATCTTGGCCCACGCGCGGGCGGTGGTATATTTGCCCACGCCATCGGCGCCGCTGAACACATACGCATGCGGCATCCG
>SKKI01000143.1 GCA_007121565.1 Phycisphaerae bacterium | reverse complement strand
GTCGCAGAGCCGGATAAAGTCGGCCTCGTTATCGACATACGCGACCCGCAGGCCGGGGGCAAAGAGCCGAAGCTCGGTTACCCCCAGCCTCGCATGCGACAGCAGCCGATAATGCACGATGCGCGGGTCAAGAGACATTAATATGATCCTTTCTTTAGTTGAGGGTTATCGTGACAGTAATGCAATAATGAGCCAACGCAGCAGCCAGAGGGTGAATAGTTGTACTGCGATCAGTTGTGGAACGGTCAACGGACGGGACGTAAACTGCGCAACTTTTTGTTCACTGAATCGCATGACCCAGTCCACCAGCGGCTTTCCGGTCCGGTCAAAGGCCGTCAGGATGGCGGCATTGAATCGACAGCTCAACAGCCGGACAAACAGGAAAAAACAAACGATGTCCATGCCGATCAACAGGCTGTTGAGGGTACTGACAGCCATGTTTTCAAATAATCCCATACTGTGTCTCCTTTATATTATGGTGATTAACAAAATAATCAGTGCCAACATAGTCGCCGCAGCAACAGTAGCGACGACCGGCCGGGGCAACGGTATCAATGCAAACACCCTTTCCCAGACACCTGCCAGGTTTAGGGGATCGCTGCTGTGTGATCTGGGATGCCGGGTCACACGCGGCACTGGCTGGGGCTTGGGGGCAGGTTTTGCTGATCGCTTAACCGGTCTCTGATTAAGTACGTTCCACGCCTCGGTCACCTGCACCAGTTGGACCTGCGCCTGTTTGCGGACAGCAAGCAGGTTGCCGGGTCGCATTTTCAATTGAAGGTCTTTGCATCGTTTATGGTATGCCTGTTCAATGGCCTTTTTCTTTGCGGTGCGCGGCACCCCTAAGATAGTCTGAGCGTTTTCGGGTGTCATCGGTGGTTTCCTTTCCAGGCCAGGCCGGTGGCCAATTGCTGGTAGTGCTGCTTTAAAGTTCGCGTATCATCAATGAATCGGTAGTGGTTGACGCCGTTGGCATCGGTGGTGGCAACCTTTTTCAAAAGAGCTTCATTGACCTCGGTGCGGGAGCCGCCGATTCCGATCACATCCAGTATTAGCGGGTATTGTCCTTTGAGTGTATCTGCGACATTCAAGGGCTCACCGCCGTGGCCGTCCGTTAAGAGGATAATCTGGCACGGTGTGTTTCGATTCTTGTGCTGAACAAGCATATCCATCGCTTCGGAAAGTCCTTCAGCGATATCGGTTCCGCCACGAATACAGATTGATCGAATCGCTCGGGTAATAATTTTAACCGAAGCAATGGCTGTCGGTGTCAGGATGGTATGCGCCTCATGGTCGAAAGCGATTACACCAACATCGGCGCTCGTACCCTGACCGGCCAGTGTTTCAACATATTCGCATGCCGCCTCAATTGCAGCTCTGAGTCGCGATGGCGGGTAGTCGTCATCGTCCATACTGATTGAGCAATCCAGGATCAAGATCACAAGTTCAACCCGAGTCCTGAATGCACTTACTAAACGCTTTTCAGAGGCCATCTGATTTGCGGTGTGATTAAACCCGGCAACCAGCTGGTTACTGACGCGTTGAAGAGCTTTTAGAATACTCATGTTTTACTCCTAAATTTGGCAAGTTAATATGAGTGACGGCCTCCAGCCCGGCAAAAGCGCCGGAGACCGTCGTTGTTAGACATTAGCCGGTGTTACGATGCCGCTTTTCAAGGGCTTTGCGCTGCTGATCGATCTGGGCGTCGGACAAGCCGGTATGAAACTTGAAATGGATCGGAACCGGCTTATCGAGCAGGGTATCGCGAACGCTCAACTGAACCAGCCCTTCGATATCCATATTCACTTTGAACTCGATACGGTCCTGGTTGCTTGAGGCATTCGTCGGCTGTACTGCGATATCAGCGACCTGAAGCGGTGTAAAGTTCGCTGAGGGTTCGTGCGGGGCGCCGTCGATGAGTTTGACCGTGACGCTTGAAGAATCCGCTTTTACCGGTGTAAAATACTCAGTGGCTTCATAGGGCAGCCTGGCACCGGAAGGGATAATCGGGCAATTGAACTCAGTTACCCTATCAACACTTTTTTGGGTGATGGCCGCAACACACAAATCCCGTCCGGCAATTTGGCTGGGTTTGATCGACGAGGGCAGATAGCGTTTGCCGTCGATGATCAATTCCTCATCCGACGTTGCAAAATAGGCCGCCGCCAGGATTGCGTTGCCTCGGGCGACCGCCAAGTCTGGGTCGGTATCAGCAACCGGCTGCTGGCCGAAGATTTCGGCGACCACCTCCGGCACAAACCGCAGACGCGAGCTGCCGCCGATCAGGACCACGCGGTCGATTTCAGAGGGTTTGAGATTGGCCTTTTCCAGTGCCCGTTTGCAGCAGTCCTTCAGATTCCCAATGATGTCCGCCGACCACGCCTTCAACTCGGCGTAGGTGATCTCCGTCGTGAGCCGCTGACTGCCGATGCGAAGCGGAATGATCGCGCTGTCCTTATGGGCCAGTGTTTCCTTGGCCTGTTTGCAGGCGTCCAGACAATCCAGCCACTCAGCCAGGTCTTGTTCCGGATCCAGCGTGCCGCCGTTTTGGCTGACAAACTCCCGAACGTGCTGGAAAATGACCTCATCGACATTAGTGCCGCCGCATTCCGGGTCGCCATCGACGGCGATCGGATCAATCGCACCGTCGGCGGTGATTCCAAGAATGCTGATGTCAAAGGTTCCGCCGCCAAAGTCAAAGACGGCGATCTTCTGATCAACCCCTTTGGAAAGGCCGTAAAACGCTGCCCCGGCCGTCGGTTCATCGACGATGTGGACGTTTTTGAATCCCGCAATCTGCCCGGCCTCTTTGGTGGCCTGACGTGCCTGCCGTTTAAAATAGGCGGGAACACTGATAACGGCATTGGGGATCGGCTGGCCCATAAGCTTCTCGGCACTGGTTTTCAGGTAGCGGAGCACCTCGGCTGACAACATAACGGCCGTAAACTCCGTGCCGTCGGCGCCGGTGACCAGCGGAATCGGCTCACCGGTATCCGTGACCGCGTCCATGGCCTTCTTGAATTGCTCGACGACCTTGTCCGGCGAGAGGAACCGATATTGCCTGGCCACTTTGCCGACAGTCGGCTCCTTATCGGCAACCGATACGATCGATGGCGTCACCAGATCCCCGTCGCTGTTGGCCAAGACCTCAATGACGCCGGCATCATTTTTAATTGCTACCTGAGATGAGGTGGTGCCCAGATCGATACCCATTTTTAACTGATTGTGATTACGATTGTTCATTTGTAAAATCCTTTCATTAAAATAGTATTAGTTAATATTTACTTCTGATGTTTTGTTTCAACAAACCGATAAACACATACCTTGGCAGACCGTAAGACCTCGTTGCGATAAACAAGTCCCCTGGTCACCGTGGACTGGATTCTGCCGTGTCGCTCGGGATCATCGGTTGCGACGGCTTTGACAATTTCATGCTGCTTGCTGTCCAGGGCATCGCCTTCTGTCGGACAAATCGCGACACTATCCAGCGACGTCTGCTTGTCATGTGCCAGCTGCGCGGCATCATTGAGCAAACGATGCAGGGTGGACAAAGCCGGGTTCTCCGGGTCCAATTGAATCAACCGATCGGCCTCAGCGGCCAGCTCGACGATGAGCGACGCCAAGGCGTTGACCGACTTGACCGCCGGATACAAAGCATGCCGCTCGATCTTTTGGTTGATCAGATCGGAGGTTTTACGCTGGCAATCGGCGACAGTGTCCAAACACGCCTCCAGTGTTTTGGCATGCTGCTGTTTTTCAGTGATCGCCTCTGCGATCTCCTGATCGAGTCGAGCCAGGTGTTTTTTGAATCCCAGCAGCAAGCGACAGATCGTTGTTGCGACATTCATCGCCTCTTGATGGCTGACCGCTTCCTGCTCCACCAAAAGCTGTTCTTGACATTCCTGTGTGAGTACCTGCTTCTTTCGCTTCTTAAACATTACGTGTTCCTTTCATTTAACATTACTTTTCCGGGTTCAATATTCTAAAGATTAACACGACCAGTGCGATGACCGACATCACAGCGATTGCGACCTGTGCGTCTTTCGGAAATGCCACATCCAGGTTGCTGAAACACTCTTCGAGCCATGTCAGGATGCGACCGAGTCGTGACAGCAGCAACAAACATAGAAATCCCGCCACGACATATTTGACGGTGAAGTTTTTCATGAGGCTGACCTTTCTTTAAAAAAAGTTTTTTGTTGACGGATTAACGCACTGAGCAGGATACAATCGATCTTTGCGATGAAGTCGGAATCAAAACCGGCGTTGCGCAGGATGGCCGCGGCCGCGTCGCGCACCTGGTGGTTACGACACAAAAAGATTACACGGTAGAATGCTTGGCCCTGCAGCTTGGCAGCATTGGCGGCGATGTTATTCAGACTGCAGGTAATTTCAAACGCCCACCGGTCGCCGTTTTTCAGGGTCGCTACCAAATCCACGCTGGCTCCCCGGGTGCCTACAGGCACCTCGATACCCACCTTTTGAACCATCGGGTCGGCCTGCAGGCGATGTTTGGCAAGCAACTCTAAGAAGGAGTGCTCCAACGACACGTTGCGGCGATAAATCAACTGCATTTGCAGTGCCTGATAGAGTTTATCGGTGCCTG
>SKKI01000237.1 GCA_007121565.1 Phycisphaerae bacterium | reverse complement strand
CGGGCAGTAAAAGTCCAGGATACAGCCGCCCATACTGTGCTGACGGCGAAACTTGCGGCCGTCAAGCTGCTTGTCCTTCAAATACGTCCACAGCCTCGCCTCGGCCGGCGTCAAATTGTTTCGCAGTTGCCTGCGGCAGGGCTTTAGTTCCGGATGATTGTTAAACCCTTGCTCGGCCATTCGGTTTCCCTTTTATCGAATTTTGCTTGTTTTATACCCCCTCCCCCGCTTCGCGGGTACTCCCCCTTGACAGGGGGAGAGCTTTTGTTTGCGCTCCGCGGTACTGCCCTTTGCAGGGGGAGAGCTTTTTTTGGCTCCCCTCCTTTTCAAGGGCGGGGTGGTATCATTTTAGCCCGGCGCGGCCGGTTTCCGCTTAACTTTTTCAAACGTAGCCTATTGTAGCAAAATCAGACCGAAAAAGCAAGTGATTTTTCGGTCTGCGCACAGCGTGCATCGCCCGGAGCACATCGGGACGGCATTTTCGTTGTTTTTGACAAAGGAATCGTTGACTTCCGGTCGATTTCAGAATATAGTGTGCAATTCTAAAATATCGCAGAAAAGCGACTGTTTGCGGTCTCGCCGACGGCTTTTGAAGGATTTTGAGGCCACCCTGTCCGGGACGCGTCCCGCGTGAGGCGCGGAGGTGTTTCTTTAATTGGAAAAGTGATTTATGGATGAAGAAAATTTACAATCTGTCCCCGAGCGTTTTGACGATATGCAGATTCTCGACGAGTTGAAAAACTCGTATTTGAATTATGCGATGAGCGTGATTGTCGCACGTGCGCTGCCGGACGTGCGGGATGGCCTCAAGCCCTCGCAGCGGCGTATTCTGGTGGCGATGAACGATCTGAACCTCGGGCCGCGATCAAAATACCGAAAATGCGCCAAGATCGTCGGTGACACCGGCGGCAACTACCACCCCCACGGCGATCAGGCCACCTACGGCACGCTGGTGCGGATGGGGCAGGACTGGAATGTGCGCGTGATGCTGGTCGAGCCGCAGGGCAACTTCGGCAGTATCGACGCCGACCCGCCGGCGGCGATGCGGTATACCGAGGCCCGGATGACCCAGGCGTCGGTGGATATCCTCGAAGATCTCAAGCTGGACACCGTTGATTTTGTGCCGAACTATGACGAGACGCGGCAGGAGCCGACAGTGCTGCCGGCCAAGTTTCCCAACCTGCTGGTCAACGGCGCCAGCGGCATTGCCGTGGGGATGGCCACGAATCTGCCGCCGCACAATGCCGGTGAGGTCTGCGATGCGCTGCTGCTGATGATCGATGACCCGGAGTGCGGGTTTAAGGATATTCTCGAGAAGCTGCCCGGGCCGGACTTTCCGACCGGCGGGACCATCTGCGGACGCAAGGGCATCCTGGACGCCTGTGTCACAGGCCGCGGCCATCTGCGGGTGCGGGGCAAGTCCCACATCGAAACCAGCAAGCGCGGCCGCGAAAGCATCATCTTTACCGAAATTCCGTATATGGTCGTTAAGACCAACATCGTCTCGAAGATCGCCGATTGTGTCAAGGACGGGGTGATTGACGAGATTTCCGATATCCGGGACGAATCCGACCGTAAGGGGATGCGTATCGTTGTCGATCTGAAAAAAGACGCCGACAGTAACGTGGCGCTCAACAAGCTGTATCGCTATACGCCGCTTCAAACCACCTTCGCCATCAACAACGTCGCCCTGGTCAACAACCGACCCGAGGTGCTCAACATCCGCCAACTGCTCAAGCTCTATATCGACCATCGGCTGGATGTTATCCGCCGGCGGACACGATTTTTGCTGCGCAAGTGCCAGAACCGCGCCCATATCCTCGAAGGGCTGATTCTGGCGGTCAGCGATATCGATGCGATCATCGCCCTGATCAAGGCCTCGCCGGATGCGCCCAGCGCCAAAGAACGGCTGATGGCCAAGCCGCTGCGCCTGGTCGAGGCGCAAACCCTTCAGCATCTTCTGCCGGAGTCATTCATCCAGCAGCGCGCCCGGACGGATCAGTTTCTGACCGGCCCGCAGGCCGATGCGATTTTGACGATGCAGCTTCAGCGGCTGACCGGCCTGGAAATCGAGAAGCTGGCCAACGAATACGCCGAGCTGTCGGAGAAAATCGCCGACTATGAAGCGCTGCTGGCCAGTCGCGATTTGCAGCTTGATGTCGTGCGCGAAGATCTGCATGAGATCAAGGAAAAGTACAAAACGCCGCGACGGACGGAAATCGTCGAAAGTGAAGCCGATGTGTTTGACATGGAGGATTTGATCGCCGAGGAGGAAACGCTGGTGATGATCACACACGGCGGATACATCAAGCGGATGCCGGTGGATACCTATCGCAAGCAGGCCCGCGGCGGCCGTGGCATTATCGGCTCGGAAACCAAAGAGGGCGATTTTCTCGAGCACCTGTTTGTCGCCTCGACGCACGATTACCTGCTGATCTTTACCAGCAAAGGCATCTGCCACTGGCTGAAGGTGTACCACATCCCCGAAATGAGCCGCCAGAGCCGGGGCCGCTATATTGTCAATCTGCTGAATCTGCCGCCGGATGAGAAGGTGATGTCCATTCTCAACGTGCGCGATTTTGACGACGAGCACTACCTGATGACCGCGACCCGCAAGGGCGTTGTCAAAAAGACCGTCCTCAGCGCCTACGGCAAGCCGCGCAGCAGCGGGTTGATCGCGCTGAAGCTCGATGAAAGCGATCACCTGATCGGCGCGGCGATCACCTCTGGCGACGATGATATTATTCTCGGCACGCGCAACGGGATGGCGATTCGGTTTCACGAGTCCAATGTGCGCCCGATGGGGCGTGTCAGCGTCGGGGTTCGCGGCATCAAGCTGCGCGACGGGGATGCGGTGGTCGATATGGTCGTGGCCGAGCCGGACGCGTCGCTGCTGACGGTCTGTGAGCGCGGCTACGGCAAACGCACCGCGCTGGAGGATTATCGCGTCCAGAGCCGCGGCGGACTGGGCCTGATCAATATCAAGATCTCCGAGCGCAACGGCAAGGTGGTCGCGCTCAAGGCCGTCGGCGACGATGACGAGCTGATGATGATCAGCGCCAAGGGAATGATTGTCCGCACCGGTCTGGATGGGCTGCGGTCCATTGGCCGCAATACCGCCGGCGTGCGGATGATTTCGCTCAAAGAAGGCGACAAACTGGTGGCGGTCGCCCGGCTGCTGGTCGAGGGCGTGGACAACGGACAAACATCGGAATCGCAAACGTCCTGAGGAAATCGGACAGATGGCCAAACGTACCGCTTCCGCTAAGCCCGCCTCAAAAAGTACACCGGCGATCTGTGTGATCTTCGGCCCGGATGCCTTTCTGGTTGCCAAAGAGGCCGAAAAACGACTCGATGCCCTGTTGCCGGAAGAAGAAGAGCGAATGACCGCGTTGTTCGAACCCAAGGCCGACGAGGCGCAAATTGCCGATGTATTGGATGAACTGCGAACGGTTCCGTTTCTGGCCTCGCGGCGGGTGGTGCTGATCAAGGACGCCGAGCCGTTTGCCAGGAATTATGGCGACTATCTGGAGGCCTATCTCGAATCGCCCAGCCCGACCGGCGTGCTGCTGATGACGATGCTCAACCTGGATAAGCGGACGCGCTTTTACAAGCTGCTCAACAAAATCGGCGGCGCCGTCGAGGTCGGCAAACTCTGGCCGGACAGCCTGCCGCGCTATATCGCGGAATATGCACGCCAGGAACACGGCATCGCGCTGGACGCGCGCACCAGCCAGTTGCTGGTGCAGTTGACCGGCGATGACCCGGGACGGCTGTGTCGTGAAATGGACAAACTGGCCCTGTATGTCGCCCCCAAAAAGACAGTGGCCGCTCAGGATATTGAACACCTCATCGGACACAATCGTATGTTCAACGCCTTTGAGGTGATCGACGGTATTACCCGGAACAATCCCGGCCAGGCATTGAGCCGGTTGAAAAAAATGTTCGCCGCCGACCGCGAGGCCCAGTTTCGGGTGGTCGGGGCGTTCGGGTATCACTTTCGCAAGCTTTTTTCGGCGCGCGCCCTGATGGCAAAAGGGATGAACATCCAGCAGGCGATGCAGAAAGCCGGCGTTTTCAGGAATCAGACGCAGGCCTTTGCCGCTCAGTTGAACCGCCTGCCGCTGGAGGCCGTTGCCTGGGTATTGGGGGAGCTGGGACGGATTGATCACGGTATCAAGACCGGCCGGACGACCGCGCCGGTGGCGATGGAGCGGTTGGTCATCAATCTGTTCGAAATCCAGCAAAAATCCGGCGGCCGTCGATAATTGTGTTGAAAATACCTCACGGTCTGTTATATTACTTGTTCTAATAAGTCAAAAAGTTTTGTTTATTGCGTAAACACAAAATATAAGACCTGTAACGCCCATTTAACAGGGGAAATTGTCGAAATGACGTACCGAATCGTAAGCAAAAAACAGCTTTCGGAGCATGTCTTTCAAATTGATGTTGAAGCGCCTCTGGTGGCCCGGGGCCGCAAGGCCGGGCAATTTTTGATCGTCTCGCCCGAGGATGAAACCGGCGAACGGATTCCGCTGACCATTGCCGGGGCGGATCCGGCAAACGGGACGATTCGCCTGATTTTTCAGCGGGTCGGCAAGGCAACAGCCCAGAT